>NZ_JBSOPZ010000022.1:0-127314 GCF_053763515.1 Streptomyces mabaensis | reverse complement strand
AAGGTGTCCCTTCAAGGCATCAAGAACTGGGGACGTTCATCCGTACGCGGGTGGGGACGTTCACGTGTACGCCGACAGTTGTAGAAGTCGACGTACTGGGCGGCGCCCGCGTAGTCGGCGGCGTCGATCTTGCCGCCGCTGGAGGCGTCGGCGGTGATGGCCGCGGTGACCAGGTTCGAGCTGCCGAACTTGGCGCGCATGGCCTGCATCATGTTCTTGACCGCCGCGGGCCCGCTGGTGTCACAGGACAGACCGCACGCGTTGGGGTACTCCCAGTCCAGGTCGATGCCGTCGAAGACGTCGGCCCAGCGCGGGTCCTCCACCAGGTCGTAGCAGGACTGGGCGAAGGCGGCCGGGTTCTGCACCGCCTGGCCGAAGCCGCCGGACCAGGTCCAGCCGCCGAAGGACCACAGCACCTTGATGTGCGGGTACTGCTTCTTGAGCTTGCGCAGCTGGTTGAAGTTGCCGCGCAGCGGCTGGTCCCAGGTGTCGGCCACGCCGTCGACGCTCTGGTCGGCGGTGTACGCCTTGTCGTAGTCGGCGAAGGCGTCCCCGATCGTGCACTTGCCGCCCTGGACGTTGCCGAACGCGTAGTTGATGTGCGTGATCTTCGCGGCCGAGCCCGAGGTGACCAGGTTCTTCACGTGGTAGTTCCGGCCGTAGATGCCCCACTCGGTGAAGTAGCCGAGCTTGACCTTGGCTCCCGGGTTCGGGGTGGTGCCGCCGGTGGTCGTGGCGGTCAGCGAGCCGCTGGACGGACCGACCTGGTCGGCGGTGTCACGGGCCTTCACGCTGTACGTGTACGTCGTGCCGGCGGTCAGGCCCGTGTCGGTGTGGCTGGTGCCGGTGACCGTCGCGATCTTGGTGGAGCCGCGGAAGACGTCGTAGTTCTTGACGCCCTTGTCGTCGGTGGCCGCGCTCCAGGTGAGCTTCAGCGAGGTGTTGGTGATACCGCTCGCGGCCGGGGTGCCGGGGGCGGAGGGCGGGTTGTCGCCGGGCACGCTCGGGCCGCCGCTGCAGGAGGCGCCGTTGAGCTTGCAGCCGCTGGGGGAGCCGCCGCCGGTTCCGTTGAAGCCGAAACTGACACTGGCGCCCGGCGCGAGGGTGCCGTTCCAGCTCTTGTTCTTGGCGGTCCAGTGGTTGCCCGAGCCGGTGACATCGGCGTCCCAGGCGGAGGTGACGGCCGTACCGGCCGGGAAGTCCCATTCGACGGTCCACGAGGCGAGGGACGTGCTGCCGGTGTTCTTCACCGTCCACTTGCCCTCGAAGCCGGTGCCCCAGTCGGAGACCTTGGTGTACGTGGCGGTCGCCTCGGCGGCCTCGGCGGGGGAGGCCAGGCCGACGAGGGCGGCGAGGGGGAGCAGCAGGGCCGTGAGGCCGGCTGTTGCTCTCGACCTGAATCGAGTGGTGCGTCTGGTCGTTCCTGTACTCAACGGGGCTCCTCGGGTGAGGTCCTGACGGTGGGGGTTGAGAGACGTGGACCTGCGCCGCCCGGTGAGACGCCATGGGGGATTTTTGTCATGGCATGCTCACCGCAGTAATTGCGGTGAGCGTAGAAAGGTCTGGACCAACCGTCAAGAGGTCCAGACCTTAGAACGAGAACGGGCGGCTCAGACACCCCAGGACGGACGGCTCAGACGCCCAACTCCTGGGCCAGCACCGCCGCTTGTACCCGGCTGCGCAGCTCCAGCTTGCCGAGCAGCCTGCTCACATGCGTCTTCACCGTGGCCTCGGCCATGTCCAGACGTACCGCGATCTCGGCGTTGGACAGACCCTCGCCCAGACAGGACAGCACCTCACGCTCGCGCCGCGTCAGTACGTCGAGCACGGCCGGGTCGGTGCCGTTCGCGGAGCGCGGGGGCCGGGCCGAGGCGAACTCGGCGATCAGCCGGCGCGTCACCGCCGGGGCGATCAGGCCCTCGCCGCGGGCCACCGTCCGTACCGCCTCGATCAGGTCCTTCGCGTCGGTGTTCTTCAGCAGGAAGCCGGCCGCGCCCGCGCGCAGCGCCCCGAAGACGTACTCGTCCAGATCGAACGTGGTCAGTACCAGGACGTCGGCGAGCTGCTCGCCCACCACCTGCCGGGTGGCCGAGACCCCGTCCAGCCGGGGCATCTGCACATCCATCAGCACCACATCCGGCCGCAGCTCCCGCGCCAGCCGCACCGCCTGCTCGCCGTCCGCGGCCTCACCCACCACCTCGATGTCCGCGGTGCTGCGCAGGATCAGCACCAGACCTGCCCGTACGGCCGACTGGTCCTCCGCGACCAGCACCCGGATCACCCCGGTCGTCATGCGCCCGCCGTCCTCTCCTCGGCGGGCAGTACCGCCCGCACCTGCCAGATCCTGGTCCCGTCGGGGGCGCTCACCGGGCCCGCCTCGAACTCCCCGCCCAGCAGCGCGACCCGCTCCCGCATGCCCACCAGGCCGGCCCCCGAGCCGGGTGCGCGGGGGCCGGGCCGGTCGCCGTACGGGCTGCTGACCCGTACGGTCAGGGCCCCGTTGGAGCGGCTCAGGGCGACCGACACCTCCCCGGGCACCGCGTGCTTGATCGCGTTGGTCAGCGACTCCTGCACGATCCGGTACGCGGCCATCTCGACCGGCGCCGGGAGCGCGTCCCGCGACGGGAAGCCGTCGAGGCGGTCGCGGCCGTCGTGGCCGGCCGCCAGGACGAACCGCAGCCCGCTCGCGGAGCCGTTCGTACGGGCCTGCTCGACCAGGGCGGCCAGCCCGTCCAGCCGCGGCGCGGCGGCCGGCTCCGTCTCTCCGCCGCTGTCCCGCAGCAGGCCGATCAGCCGGCGCATCTCGGCCAGCCCGGCCACGCTGTTCTCCCGGATGACGGTGAGCGCGTCCTTGCTGGTCGCCGGCGAATCGAGGGAGAGCGCCGCGGTGGAGTGGATGGCGATGGCCGACAGATGGTTGGCCACCATGTCGTGCAGCTCGCGCGCCATCCGGGCGCGCTCGGCGACGATCGCCTGACTGCGGTCCATCTCGGCGAGCAGCGCGGTCTGCCCGGCCCGCAGCCGGGCCGCCTCCGCCGCCTCGCGGTGGTTGCGCAGGGTGGCGCCGGTGAGAGCGGGCCCGAACGAGACCAGCCCGGTCACCACCCCGATGAGCAGCGCCTCGGGCTCGCGGATCCAGGCCAGGGCCGTGATCGTCACCGCGACGGTGATCATCCCGGTGGTCACCGGGATACGGCGGGCCGAGGCGGGCGGGCCGTACACCACGGCGGCGTACATCAGGTCCGTGAACATCAGGATCGTCGCCAGATTGCCCTGGGTGAGCTGGTCCGCGATCACCGCGCCGGTGCCGACGAGCATCGCGGTGCGCGGCGCGGTCCTGCGCAGCAGCTCCATCGCCGCCATCACCACGAGCGGCACGAGCGTCGTCCACCCCGGCAGCAGGAGACGGAGCCCCTGGGCGTGCAGCCCCAGCGCCCACAGCAGAACACCGCTGGACAGCCCGACCGCCGCGAGGAGGACGTCGTGGGGGTGCGGGCGGGGGAGCGCGATCACGTGACCATCCAACACGCTGCGGCGCGCCGGGGCCTCCTCGTCCGGGGTGAGGGACGCGTACATCGAAGGATGCAGTCGCAGTTCGTCAGCGGTGACGACGATCCGGCCCGGAACCGACG
This sequence comes from Streptomyces mabaensis, assembly GCF_053763515.1. Classification (NCBI taxonomy): domain Bacteria; kingdom Bacillati; phylum Actinomycetota; class Actinomycetes; order Kitasatosporales; family Streptomycetaceae; genus Streptomyces; species Streptomyces mabaensis. Next base: position 123,682 of record NZ_JBSOPZ010000022.1, on the reverse strand, counting down.
GGACGCTGGTACGGAGCCGGAAGGGAGACTGTCGTGATCGTCACGCTGATCGTCATCTGCGAGGCCGGATTCTGGGTGCTGCTGGCCGGCGGCCTGGCCCTGCGCTACCTCGCGAAGATGCCGCGCGCCGGCATCGCCGTACTGCTCTGCGAGCCGCTGCTGGAGGTCGTGCTGCTGGTGGCGACCACGATCGACCTCAGGAACGGCGCCGAACCGGCGTGGCGGCACGGGCTCGCGGCGGTGTACATCGGCTACACGGTCGCGTACGGCCACTACACGATCAAGTGGATCGACGGCCACTTCGCGTACCGCTTCGCGGACGGCCCGCCGCCGGTCCGGCCGCCGCGCTACGGGACGGCCCGCGCCAGGCACGAGGCCCGGCTCTGGCTGCGTACCGTCCTGGCGGCGGCCGTCGCGTCCGGCCTGCTCCAGCTCGCGGTCTGGTACGTGGGCGACGCGGGCCGGAGCGGCTCGCTGCGGTCCTGGCAGTGGACGGCCTGGCGGGTCGCCGGCATCCACGGCCTGATCGCCCTCACGTACGTGATCTGGCCGAAGAAGGCCCCGGCCGCCGGGGCGGAGGAGCGGCCCCGGCCGCTGACCAAGCGGCTCTAGCGGGTGTCCGGGCGCGTCAGCGCTCGCCGCCGGGCACCCAGAGCACGTCTCCGACCTCCTTGTTGGCCACTCGGGCCAGGATGAACAGGAGGTCGGAGAGGCGGTTGAGGTAGGTCGCGGTGAGCGGGTTCATGATCTGCCCGTGCACCTCGAAGGCCGCCCAGGTGGACCGCTCGGCCCGCCGGACGACCGTGCACGCCTGGTGCAGCAGGGCCGCTCCCGGTGTCCCTCCGGGGAGGATGAAGCTGCGCAGCTTCTCCACCTCCTCCAGGAAGCGGTCGCAGTCGGCCTCCAGCTTGTCGATGTAGGGCTGCTCGACCCGGAGCGGCGGGTACTTCGGGTCCTCCACCACCGGGGTGGAGAGGTCCGCGCCCACGTCGAACAGGTCGTTCTGGACGCGGACGAGCACCTTCACGATCTCCTCCGGGAGCGAGCCCAGGGCGATAGCCGTACCGATGACGGCATTGGCCTCGTTGGCGTCGGCGTACGCCGAGATCCGCAGATCGGTCTTGGCGGTCCGGCTCATGTCGCCGAGAGCGGTGGTGCCCTGGTCGCCGGTACGGGTGTAGATGCGCGTCAGATTGACCATGCGGTCAGCGTAGCCCCGATGTGATGTCCACGATTTGGGATGTGACTCGCACCTCTTACCCCCCAACGGGCCCCTCACGGGCGCTAATCTCCGCCGGAGAGCAGAACGTAAACAGCCGTTGAGACCAAGACAATCAAGGGGTGCCGACAGTGGCCAGGAAGCTCGCCGTCATCGGGGCCGGACTCATGGGGTCCGGTATCGCGCAGGTCTCGGCCCAGGCGGGCTGGGACGTCGTCCTGCGTGATGTCACCGACGCGGCCCTGACTCGCGGCACCGACGGCATCAAGGCCTCGTACGACAAGTTCGTGGCCAAGGGCAAGCTGTCGGCGGAGGACGCGGAGGCCGCGCTCGCGCGCATCTCCACGACCACCGACCTGGACGGGGCCGGCGACGCCGACATCGTCGTCGAGGCGGTCTTCGAGAAGCTCGAGGTCAAGCACGAGATCTTCCGTACGCTCGACAAGCTCGTACGCGACGACACCGTGCTCGCCTCGAACACCTCCGCCATCCCGATCACGAAGATCGCGGCGGTCACCGAGCGCCCGGAGCGCGTCGTCGGCGCGCACTTCTTCTCGCCCGTCCCGATGATGCAGCTCTGCGAGCTGGTCCGCGGCTACAAGACCAGCGACGAAACCCTCGCCACCACGCGGGAGTTCGCCGAGTCCGTCGGCAAGACCTGCATCGTGGTCAACCGCGATGTCGCCGGCTTCGTCACCACCCGGCTGATCTCGGCGCTCGTCGTCGAGGCCGCCAAGCTGTACGAGTCGGGCGTGGCCTCGGCCGAGGACATCGACATCGCCTGCAAGCTGGGCTTCGGTCACGCCATGGGGCCGCTGGCGACCGCCGACCTGACCGGCGTCGACATCCTGCTGCACGCCACCAGCAACATCTACACCGAGTCGCAGGACGAGAAGTTCGCACCGCCGGAGCTGATGCGCCGGATGGTGGACGCGGGTGACATCGGCCGCAAGAGCGGGCAGGGCTTCTACAAGCACTGAGTGGTACCGGCCGCTTTGGTATCACCCCACCGGGTGAATTTGGTATCGGTTCGCTTACAGACGGCAACTTCCCTGTCCCAGAGGCAGTCAGTTGCAGTGAGAGACACGAAGAACGCAGACGCACGCACGCAGCCTGCCGGGGAGTACTTATGCACATCAGGGGCGACCACGCCGAACTGGCCGTCGGGGGCCGCCTCGACGTGCGCAGCGCGGCGGACGCCCGTACGGTCCTGCACGCGGCCCTCGACGCCGGTACCGGTGACCTCGTGCTGGACCTGACCGCACTCGACTCCTGGGACGCCACCGGCCTCGGCGTCATCATGGGCGCGCACCGGCGGGCCGGGCGGACCGGCCGCCGGCTCGTGCTGCGCGGGGTGCCGCCGCAGATGCAGCGGCTGCTCGTGGCGACCCGGCTGCACCGCATCCTGGCCATCGAGGGCGGGATCGCGGCGGAGTCGCTGCCGCGGGTGTGACCGGGGGAGCGGCTGTGGGAGCGGCTGTGGTCCGGCGCGTCTGAACCATCGGCGGCGGAGGTGTGAAGCACCTGTGTGAAGCAGGCGTTACCCGCAATCCTCACGAGACCGTGACGTCTGGGACCGGGGGGTACCCCGGCTGTTCCCGGATCCTCTCCGAAGGTCTAGGGTTCGGTCGCCTGCCGATTGGTGAACCCTCGCGGCGGGCACCGGACCAGAAGCGACAGCGGAGTGTGCGAAAGGCCGGGAGGGGCAACGGCTAACGACACGCGACGCATCTGGGGGCGTGACCATGGACCCGATCAACCGGGGATCCGAAGAGTACGGCCATGGCGGCCATGACAACGACGAGTTCGCGGAGCGCGCTCCGGCGGAGGACGGCGCGCCACGGCCGCCGATACCCGCCCGCGGCAGCTCGGCTGCCGGTCCGGCCCGGGTCGTCCAGCTCGTCTCCGGCGACTTCCTGCTGACGGTCAATCCCGTCGACGGCAGCGAGATAGAACCCTGCCGTCCGGGTCAGGAGCCGCCCGAGCCGGTCAGACGAGGCGCCGACGACCGCGCCGATGTGCGGCGCGCGGGCCTGCCGCCGGTTCCGGCGGGGCCCGCCTCCCCCGAACTCCCCCTGCTGGAGCGTCAGGAGGAGCGCGAGCGGCTGGTACGCCTGCTGGGCCGCGGGCGCTCCGTGCGGCTCACCGGACCGTCGGGTTCCGGGCGTACCACCCTGCTTGACACGGTCGCCGCCGACTGCGCGGACCTCGCGCCCGACGGCGTCGTACGGCTCTCCGGCCACCGCCGGACCGCCACCGACCTCCTGCACGCCCTCTTCGCCACCGTCTTCGACGCCCCGCTGTACCGGCCCGACCGGCCCGCTCTGCTGGCCCGGGTGCGCGACATCGGAGCGGTCGTCATCCTCGACGACCTGGAATTCGGCGGCAGCGCGCTCGACGAACTGCTCGAAGCGACGCCCGAATGCGCCTATCTGCTCGCCGCGACGCCGGATGTTCCGGCGCCGTCGGCCGACTCCCACCTCGAAGAGGTCTTCCTCAGCGGCCTCGACCGCGGCTCCACCCTGGAACTCCTGGAACGGGCCGTGTCCCGGCCGCTCACCGACGACGAGGCGAGCTGGGCGGGCGACCTGTGGTTCGAGTCCGAGGGCCTGCCGCTGCGCTTCGTCCAGGCGGGTGGGCTGCTGCGGCAGCGCGACGCGCTGCGCGCCGAGCCGGACGACCGTGACGAGCCGGGGGTCTTCGACGCCGCCGACAGCCGGGACGCCCCGCTGCCGAGTCTCGCGGAAGGCGCTGCCCCGGTGGCGCTGCTCACGTCCCGGCTGAGCGAGTCGGCGCGCGAGACGCTGCGCTTCGCCGTCGCCCTCGCCGGTGAGGTGCCGCACCAGGCGCACCTGCCGGCCCTCGTGGGGGACACCCACGCCGACGCCGCGCTCGGCGAGCTGCTGGGCTGTGGACTGCTGACCCCGGTCGGCTCGCGCTACCGGCTGGCCACCGGTGTCGCCGCGCAGCTGGAGGACGCGGGGTACGGGCAGGGCGCGGCCGACCGTGCGCACACCGCCGCCCAGCACTACGCCTGGTGGACCGGGCACCCCTCGGTCACCCCGGAGCGGGCCGCGGCCGAGGCGGACGCGGTGCTGTCGGCGATGACGATGCTCGTACCGAGCGAGGCGGACGGCCACCCGAGCGCCGCCGTCCTGCTGGCGCGCACCGCGGCGCCGGCCTTCGCCACCGGCCTGCACTGGAGCGCCTGGGAGCGCATCCTGCGGTCCGGCCAGGAGGCCGCGCGGATCGCGGGAGAGGTCGCGGAAGAGGCGTACTTCCACCACGAGTTGGGCGTCCTGGCGCTGTGCGCCGGGCAGCTGGACCGGGCCCGCGCCGAGTTGGAGGCCTCCATCGGGCTCCGCGGGGCGCTGGCCGACAAGCGCGGCACGGTCGCCGGCCGCCGGGCGCTGGCGCTGGTCGCCGACCGCTCCGGCGGGCCGGTGCCCGGCGTAGGTGTGCCGGTGGGCGAAGAACTCCCGGCGGTCCGCACCGAGGAGCCCGCCTCGCCGCCCGGCGGCATACGGTCCCCGTTCCCGCCGGTCCGGCTCTCGGACACCGGGGGCGCGACGGCGCCCCTGTTCACCCCGCCGCCCACCCCCTCCCGCCCGGCGTCGTTCAGCCTGTCCGGCGCCCGCCGCACGCTCCTGACCGGCGCGCGCCGCAACGCGGTCGCGGCCGGAGCGGGCGCGCTGCTGGCGGTGGTGCTGGGCACGGTCGTGACGCTCGGAGCGACGTCGGAGGGCAACGACGCGCCCAGCGACAAGGTCAAGTCGGAACAGTCGGCGAACGAGGACCGCGGCAGGGGCGACCTGAACGCGGACGAGCCGACGCACGACGCGACGAAGCGCCCCGGCCAGGGCGGAGACCAAGCCGGCACGTCTGGCACGACGGGTTCGACGGGCGGTACGGGTGGCTCCGCCACGCCCGGCGAGAGCGGCAGCGCGTCAAGTCCCTCGTCGCCCGGCGGGGACCCGGCGACCACGGGTGGGACCGGCACCGGCGGTACGTCCACGACGGGCGGGACCAGCACGGGCGGTACCACGACGGGCGGGACAGGAACCGGCACGCCGACCACGGGCGGGACCCAGACCGGGGGTACGCCCTCCACGGGGGGCACGGAAACCGGCGGTACACCGACGACCGGAGGAACGGAAACCGGCGGCACGCCCACCACGGGCGGCACCGAAACCGGCGGTACACCCACCACCGGTGGCACGGAAACCGGCGGTACGCCCACCACGGGCGGAACCGAAACGGGCGGCACCACGGGCTCGTCCAGCGGCGGAACGGAGAGCGGCGGCACGACCGCCGGAGCACCGGGCGGCACGGGTCAGTAGCGGCAGTCCGCCCCGGCGGTCGCAAACGTCGGAGCCGACCGGTACCCACGGACTCGTCCCGCGGCGGCACGAACCCGTCGGCCGACGGGACCTGACCGGGCGGCTCGTCCGCGGCGCCGCGCTCGGTACGCCCCTGCTCGGTACGGTCTCGCCGGCCGGGGGCGACCGGAAGGGTGTGGCTGCTGCCTCAGCGAGATCCCCGGGTTCGAGGGGCCGCTGATCTCGCTGGTGGTTCGCCTGAGGAGGCTCAGATGCCGGAGGCGGCGGAGCCCACGGGCCGTTCGGTGACGCGACAACGACCGGCGGCAGGGCCGCCGGGCCGACGGGCGGGTCGGGCTCGTCCCGCAGTGGACGGCAGGGCCGCCCGTTCCCGGCCGTCGGCAGGGAGGGGCAGAGGCCGCGCTGCGGGGCTCGGCCTGCGGCGGGACGGCGGGCGGCCCGGGCCGCCGGGGCCGCCCCGCAGCGGGTCATAACAGCCGCGCCGGCGCCCGGCGCCGCAGCGGGTCAGAACAGCCTGAGCTTGTCGTCCTCGATGCCGCGCATCGCGTTGTAGTCGAGGACGACACAGCCGATGCCGCGGTCCGTCGCCAGTACGCGCGCCTGCGGCTTGATCTCCTGGGCCGCGAAGACACCCCGTACCGGGGCGAGATGGGGGTCCCGGTTCAGCAGTTCCAGGTAACGCGTCAGCTGCTCCACGCCGTCGATCTCGCCGCGCCGCTTGATCTCCACCGCCACCGTCGCGCCGTCGGAGTCCCGGCACAGGATGTCCACCGGCCCGATGGCGGTGGGATATTCGCGGCGGATCAGTGAGTAACCCTCACCAAGTGTCTCGATTCGGTCGGCCAGCAGCTCCTGCAGGTGCGCTTCCACGCCGTCCTTGACGAGCCCCGGGTCCACCCCGAGCTCGTGCGAGGAGTCGTGGAAGACCTCCTCCATCGTGATGATCAGCTTCTCGCCGGCCTTGTTCACCACGGTCCACACGCCCGCCTCGGCCCCGATGCCCTCCTTGAGGGTGCAGGGAGGCGACATCCAGTTGAGCGGTTTGTACGCCCGGTCGTCCGCGTGAATCGAGACACTGCCGTCAGCCTTCACCAGGATGAGACGGGGTGCCGAGGGCAGGTGGGCGGTGAGCCGGCCCGCGTAGTCGACGGAGCAGCGGGCGATGACGAGACGCATGGTCGGCAACGCTACTCGACGGGGCGCGGTCCACGCGATTCGCCCCTAAGGCCCCGTTCGTTATTGGCTGGTTGTGGTCGCATTCTCCTGGTGCGGTTCGGACAGCGCGCTTACCGTGTAAGCAGGAGGTCGCCGAACGTGCACGCTGCGTCGTCGATCTCCTTCCCTGCCCGTAAGACCCCCTCACCGGGGTCGCGAGAGGAGAACCCATGTCGCTCGACGTCTCACCGGCCCTACTCGAACAGGCCGAGCGAGGCGAGGTCGACGAAGCCGCATTCGTCGACTGCGTCCGGACCTCCCTGCCCTACGCCTGGGAGATGGTCAGCTCTCTGGTGGCACAGCTGAAGGTGGACGGCGGAGAGTTCGCCGACAACCAGACGCCGCCGCCGGACGAGCAGGCACGTGGCCAGCTTCTGCGTGCCCTCGCGAGTGACGCGATACGTGGTGCGCTGCAGCGGCACTTCGGGGTACGCCTGGCCTTCCAGAACTGTCACCGCCTGGCGGTGTTCCCGCTGGACTCGTCGTCCGACGAGCGGCTCGCCCGCTTCACTTCCATCAGGGGCCAGCTGCTCAACCAGTCGCCGGAACTGCGGGACTGCTAGCGCCCGTGCCCTAGGGGGTGTCGTCAAAGTCCCGCCTGACCCGCGACGCCTGGCACGGCACCTCGCCGCGTTGTCGGAGTCATCCAAGTACGTCCAGTACGAGGATGATCCTCCGCCTTGCGATGCACCGCACCAGACGCCGCGGGTCCCGCCCTTCGGGCGGACGGCGCTACTTTGACGACACCCCCTAGGGGCGCCCTGGGACTCATCGCTGCCGCTCCGTATCGCTGCGGGTGTCTGGTACCGGAGCGGCAGCCGTCCGGGTCAGCCGAGGAGGGGCAGGACCTCGGCGCCCAGACGCCGTACGTTCTCCTCCGTGGCCGCGAGATCGCCGGAGCCCTCGACGAGCAGCGCGAACCGCGTGATGCCGGTGCGTTCCGCCGTCGCCGCCAGCCGGTCGGTGGCCAGCCGCGGTGTGCCCACCGGGTGCAGTCCGCAGAGCAGTTCCGTGTAGGCGACCGGGTCCCGCATCTGCCGCTTCCGGCCGTCGACGGTCACATGGGCGTCCAGTCCCTGCCTCAGCCAGCCCGGCATCGCCTTGACGAGCGCCTCCGCCGCGTCCGATGTACGGTCCGCGATCTGCGCCACCCCGGCCGAGACATGGCCCGCGGCCGCGACCTCGTCCGGTGAACGCCCGGCGGCCAGCGCCGACTTGCGCCAGAGTGCGACCATGTCGGCCTTCTCCTCGTCCCCGCAGTGCATGCCGAGCAGCATCGGCAGTCCGCGCTCGGCGGCCAGCCGCACGCTCGCGGGGGAGGTGCACGCGACGATCACTTCCGGCCCGTCCGGCCCGTCCGGCCCGCCCGGCGCGACGCCGCCGAGCAGCTCGTCCGGACGCGGTACGACGGGGACCTCACGGAAGGTGAATCGTTCCCCCTCGGCCGAGACCCGGGGTTCGCGCAGCCAGCGCAGCAGCAGGTCGAGCGACTCCGGGAAGCCGCTCTCGTACGCCTCCAGGCCGGCTCCGAAGACCTCCAGGTCCACCCATGGCCCGCCGCGCCCCACGCCGAGCGTGAAGCGCCCGCCGGACGTCAGGTGCAGCAGCGCTGCCTGTTCGCCGACCGCCACGGGATGCGCGCTCGGCAGTACGCTCACCGCAGTCCCGACCCGGATCCGCCGCGTGCGGCCGAGGAGCAGCGCGGCCAGCGTCACGGCGGACGGGCAGACGCCGTACGGAACGAAGTGGTGCTCGGCGAGCCACACCGAATCCAGCCCCGACTCCTCGGCCAGGTCGGCGGTCCGCACCGCCCGGTGCAACGCCTCCCCGTGTCCCTGGCCCGGGAACTGGGCGGCCAGTACAAAAGCTCCAACGCGCATCGCCTTCTGCCTCCTTGCGGCCGACGCGGCACTCCCCTCATACGGCAATAACGTCTGACACGTGCCAAAGGCACGGCCGGACGGGGAAGTTATTGAGATTGTCGGGGAATCGTCCCTCGGGGCGCTGTTGGCCCCGGTCGTCACCATGCGCGTACCCGAGGCGCCTGCGCGTAGGCTGAAGCGAAACCGTCCGGACCGCCCGCCGAGTGAGGTATACGTGTCACCGCGCCGCAACCGCCCCCGTGGCGGCGAGAATCCGACCGAGCGCGAGACCGGTGCGGGCGGCGGGGACCGCTACGGACTGGAGCGCACCGAGGACTGGCAGGGCGAGGACTGGCTGGTCCGCCAGGTCAGCGGGGCAAGTGCCGCCGGCAAGCGCTACCGCTGCCCCGGCTGCGACCAGGAAATCCCGCCGGGGGTGCCGCACGTGGTGGCCTGGCCGCAGTACGGCGGCGGGGTGGACGACCGCAGGCACTGGCACAAGGCCTGCTGGAACGCGAAGGACCGCCGCACCACGCGGGTGCAGCGGTCCCGTAACGCGCCGAAGTACTAGACGTCCCGCTTCTCCAGCAGGGCGAACGATCCGGCCATCGCGACGGCCGTGACCACGGCCAGCAGCGCGAGCTGCTTCATGCCGTTGCCGTCGTCGCCCGTCATCGGCAGAGTGAAGATCGCGGACAGCGAGTTCGGGGCGTTGTACTCCATCACCTTCTCGGCCACCCCGCGGGTGCTCTCCCAGATGAAGAGGAACGCCGGCATGATCGCCGGGACCAGCACCACACCCAGCATCGTGGTGATCGCCCCCGCCGAGTGCCGCAGCATCGAGCCGACGGCGAGCCCGAGCATGCCGAGCAGGGTGACGTACAAACTGCCGCCGAGCACGGTCCGCGCCCACTCCCCGCCGGTGGTCGCGCGGGCGTCGGGGCCGCTGTGCAGGCCCGCCGTGACCAGGCCGACAAAGGCGATCGCGACGGCGGTGACGACGAAGGTGAGCAGGAAGAAGACCACGAACTTCGCGGCCAGTACACGCCAGCGCTGCGGCGAGGCGGTGAAGGTGGTGCGGATCATGCCGGTGCCGTATTCGGACGACACGACCAGCACGCCGAGGGTGATGACACAGATCTGGCCGAGCAGCAGTCCGAAGAGCGCGGGCACGGTGTACGGCGTGTCCGCGAAGTCGGAGTCACTGGTCTGGAACGCGGCCAGCAGCCCGATGCTGATCACCAGGAGCAACAGGATGCCGATCGTCCACATCGTCGAGCGGACCGACTTGATCTTCGTCCACTCGGAGGCGAGAGCATGGCCGAGGTGGGCGGACGTCACCGGGATCGGCGAGGTGTAGCCCGGCCCCGTCGGGGCCTGCTGCTGGTACGGGGTCGTCATCGGGCGTCCTCGTTGTCACTCTTGGTCAGGTACGGGTTCTCGCCCGGGGCGGGCGCCGAGGGCATCGCGGGCGGGGGTACCCCCGGGCCGGGCATCCCCGGGCCGGGCATCCCCGGGCCCGGCATCGCGAACGCCTGACCGCCGGCCTGCGGGGGCGGCGGTGCGTACCAGCCCTGCTGCGGGACCTCGGGCGGCAGCATCTGGGGGGCGTACCCCGGCGGCACGGGCTGCTGGAGGCCGGCCCGCAGGTCGGTGGTCGAGCGGTAGTCCACGGCGCCCTGCGTCATCCGCATGTACGCCTCCTCCAGCGAGGCCTGGTGCGGGGAGAGTTCCCACAGTCGTACGTCCGCGTCGTGCGCCACGTCGCTGATCCGCGCCAGCGGCAGTCCGGTGACCCGCAGCGCCCCGTCCGGCTCCGGCATGACCTGCCCGCCCGCCTCGGTGAGAGCGGCCGTCAGCTTCTCGCGCTGCTGCGGTTCGGTCTGCGGCGTCCGCACCCGGGCGAAGTCCGCGGAGTTGTGCGAGATGAAGTCCTTGACGCTCATGTCGGCCATCAGCTGACCGCGGCCGATCACGATCAGGTGGTCGGCCGTCAGCGCCATCTCGCTCATCAGATGCGAGGAGACGAAGACGGTACGGCCCTCGGAGGCGAGCTGCTTCATCAGGTTGCGGACCCAGAGGATGCCCTCGGGGTCGAGGCCGTTGACCGGCTCGTCGAAGAGCAGCACCTGCGGGTCGCCGAGCAGCGCGGCGGCGATGCCGAGCCGCTGGCCCATACCGAGGGAGAAGCCCTTGGACCGCTTCCTGGCCACGTCCTGGAGCCCGACCACGCCCAGGACCTCGTCCACCCGGCGCGCCGGGATGCCGGACAGCTGCGCGAGGCACAGCAGGTGGTTGCGGGCGTGCCGGCCGCCGTGCACGGCCTTGGCGTCCAGCAGGGCGCCGACCTGGCGGGGCGCGTTGGGGAGCCGGCGGAAAAGATGGCCGCCGATGGTCACATGGCCCGCGCTGGGCTGGTCCAGGCCCAGGATCATCCGCATCGTGGTGGACTTGCCGGATCCGTTGGGGCCGAGGAATCCGGTGACGGACCCCGGCCGCACCTGGAAGGAAAGGTTGTACACGGCCGTCTTGGCGCCGTAGCGCTTCGTCAGGCCGACTGCCTCGATCATTCTCCGCCCCTCGCCAGGCTGGGGCGGCCGTCGCCCCATAAGGGTTAGGAGGATATCCGGCCGTTGACGGTTCCGTTCTCGCACCGATTTTCGAAGATCGGAATCCCCTTGATCATTCCGGGCGGAAATCCTTTCGACCTGCGGCCGCGCGCACGCAAAGCCCCCCGCTCCGACAAGGGGGGCGGGGGGCTTCGGCCGCGAACGGGCGGGGATCAGGCGCGCAGGAACCAGCGCACCCGGTCCGGTGCCCGGGCTAGCGGGTCTGCTGTGCCGGGACGCCGCGCGAGATCGGCTCGTCGTCGGCCGGGGAGCCGGCCGCCGCGACGGCCGCACCGGTCAGCGTCGCGAGCATCTCGCGGACGTTGGTCAGCTGGGCGTTGATGGAGTCGCGGCGGTTGGTGAGCGCCGCCAGCTCGCGCTCGGATTCGCTGCGGATCCGGTCGGCCTTGGCGTTCGCGTCGGCCACGATGTCCTCGGCCTGGCGCTGCGCCGTCTCCACCGTCTGGCGGGCCCGGCGCTCCGCGTCGGTGCGCAGCTTCTCGGCCTCGAGGCGCAGCTGCTCGGCGCGGTGCTCGATCTCCGCCAGACGCTTCTCGGCCTTGGCCTGACGGGACGCCAGGTCGCGCTCGGACTGCTCGCGGCGCTTGGCGAGGTTCGTCTCGAAGTCCGCGGCGGCCTGGGCGGCCTTGGCGCGGGTCTCCTCGAAGAGCGCGTCCGCCTCCTCACGCTTGGACGCGGCGTCCTTCTGCGCCTCGCTGCGCAGCGAGGACGCCTCGCCCTTCGCCTTCTCGACGATCCGGACGCCCTCGTCCTCGGCCTTCGCCTTGCGCTCGGCGGCGAAGGACTCGGCGTCGTTGCGCACCTGCTGGGCGGCCGACTCGGCCAGCTCGCGGTGCTGCTCGGCGGCGCGACGGGCCTCCTCGCGCAGGTCCTTGGCCTCCTCCTCGGCGAGCCGGAGGATCTTCTCGACACGCGCGCCGAGGCCGGCGTACGACGGCTCGGCGTCGTTGACCTGGGCCTGGGCGTTCTGCGTCTCGAGGTGCAGCTCCTCGATGCGCTTTTCCAGAGAGGTGATACGGGACAGGGCGCTGTCACGGTCGGCGACGAGCTTGGTAATGCGGTCATCCACCTGACCGCGGTCGTAACCACGCCGCACGAGCTCGAAGCCGAAGGGGGAGGAAGTGTCGCTCATGGGGTTCCTGTCGAATGAGACCGGTGAGGTGATAGGGGGAATCCTAGGGGCCCAAGCGGCGTGTCATCGAGCCAATGCCCGTTTGATCTGGAGAATGAGACTCCTTTCGGGTGGCGAAACGCCGGAGCGCTTGCCACTCGTAAGGCTGAATGTGCTTGTTGTGCACACGGGGTGGGTCACTGGCTAGCCCTCAGACGTCTTGCCACTCGAACGAGTTGCCCCGGCTGCCGCACCCGCCTTGACCCCGCCCGCGGCGGAGCCGCTGTTGGACGCTGTCGTACCCCCTGCGGGCGCCTCGAACGACTCCAACGCCTCAAGTACGTCCTGGACGCGGGAAATCTCCGCCTGGATGTCCTCACGGCGGCGTACCAGCACATCGAGTTCGCGCTTGCCCTCCTCGACCGTGCGCTTCGCCTCGGCCTCCGCCTCGCGGTGCAGCCGCTCGGCCTCCCGTACCAGCTCGGCCTTCTTCTGCTCGGCCTCCTTGAGCAGCGCCTCCGCCTTCTTCACGGCCGCGATCCGGACCTTGCTCGCCTCGCTGCTCGCCTCGGACACCAGCTGCTTGGCCTTCGCCTCGGCCTCGGCCTGCTGCTCGGTGGCGGCCTTCACCAGCTTGTCCACGCGCTCGCCCGCCGCCTTCATCTGCTCGGCGGACTCACGCCGGGCGCGGTCGTGCAAGTCCTCGATCTCGCCCTCGATACGGGTACGCAGCTCCTCCGCCCGGTCCCTGATGGCGGTGGCGTCCCGGCGGGCCCCGACCAGCAGTTCGTCGGCGTCCGTCCGGGCCTTCTCCACCAGGGAGTTGCCCTGGACCGTCGCCTCGGAGGTGATCCGCACGGCCTCCTTGCGGGCCGCGCCGACCATCGTGTCGGCCTGCTCCTCCGCGGCGGTCGCCGCGGCGTGCGCCGCCTGCTGGGAGTCGGAGGTGAGCTTCTCGGCCTCCGCCGCGGCCTCGCCGACCAGCCGGTCGACCTGCTCGGCCGCCTCCGAGCGCCGCTTGTTGGCCTCCTGCCGGGCCTCGTCGAGCGTGCGCTCGGCCTCGGCGCGCGCCTCGGACCGCAGCCGCTCCGCCTCCGCCGCGGCCTCCGCCTTGACCCGCTCGGACTCGGAACGGGTCCGGGCGGCGTGCTCCTGCGCGGAGCCCACGGTCTCGGCGGCCTCGGCGCGCAGCCGCTCCGCCTCGCCCGCGGCCTCGCCGATCGTGCGGTCTGTCTTGGACCGGGTCTCCGCCTCCAGCCGCTCGGCCTCGGCAATGGCCTCGGTGAGCAGCCGGTCGGCCTGCTCGGCCGCCTCCGCCCGGAGCCGGCCGCCCTCGGCGCGGGCCTCGTCGACCGTCGCGGCGGCGTCCCGCTCGGCGTCGGCCAGCGCGGCCGCCGCGCCGGCCGTGAGCCGTTCGGCCTCCGCCGTCGCCTCGCCGACCAGCCGGTCGGCCTGGCTCGCGGCCTCCGAACGGATGCGGTTGGCGTCCTCGCGGGCCTCCGCGCGGGCCCGGGAGGCGTCCCGCTCCGAGGCCGCCAGCGCGTCGGAGGCCTCGGTACGCAGCCGCTGGGCCTGCTCCGAGGAGTCCGCGCGCAGCCGCTCGGCCTCCGCGATCGCCTCCCCGACGGTGTGTTCCGCCAGCGCCTTGGCGGCGTCCGTCTCCTCCCGCGCCTCGCGCCTGATGCGGGACGCGTCCTCGCCGGCCAGCTCGCGTTCGGTGTAGGCGTCGGCGCGGACCCGGTCCGCCTCCTCCTGCGCCTCGCTCTTCGTCCGCTCCGCCACATGCTCGGCCGCGTTGCGCAGCCCCGCGATCTCCTGCTCGGCCTGGTCCTGGAGACCGGCCACGGAGTCCCGTACCGCCTGCGCGGTCTGCTCGGCGGCGCCCACCAGATCGGTCGCCCGGCGGTCCGCCTCCTCGACCAGCCGCTGCGCCTCGGTCTGCGCCTCCGCCACGCGGTTGCGCGCGGACGCGAGCAGCTCCTCGCTCTGCTCGCGGGCCTGGCGACGCTCCTGCTCGGCCTCCTCACGGCCCGCGTGCAGCGTCTCCTCCGCCTCGCGGCGGCGGCGCGCGGCCTCCTCCTGGGCGGCGGCCAGCGTCTCGGCGGCCTCGGTGGCAAGCCGCTCGGCGGCGGTCCGCGCCTCCGCGCGCACCCGGTCGGCCGTCTCCTGCGCCTCGGTGCGCAGCCGCTCCGCCTCGGCGGCCGCCTCGCTGCGCAGCCGTACGGCGACGGACTCGCCCTCGGCACGCGACTGCGACGCGTCGGACGCGGCCTCGGTGCGCAGCCGCTCCGCCTCCGCCTCGGCCTGCGCCTGGAGCGTACGGATGCGCTCCGCCGCCTCGCCGCGCAGCCGCTCGCTCTCCTCGGCCGCCTCGCGGCGGATCCGCTCGGACTCGCCGCGCGCCTCGCCCAGCGCCTGCTCGGCGGTCTCGACCCGCTGCTCGGCCTCGGTGTGCAGCCGGGTGAGTTCACCGGCCGCCTCGGCCTGGCGCGCAGCCACCGCCCGCTCGGTCTCCTCGCGGCGCTCCCGGGCGGCTTCCTCCGCCTCGGCGCGGCTGCGCTCCGCCTGCTCCTCGGCCTCGGCACGCAGCCGGTCGGCCTCGGCGCGGGTGCGCTCCAGGGTCTCCTCGGCCTGCTTGCGCAGTGTCGTGGCCCGCTCGATGGCCTCCGTACGGACGCGCTCGCTCTCGGCGGTCGCACCGCTGCGCAGCTCGTCGGCGTCGGCCTTTGCCTTGGTCAGCAGCTCCTCGGCGGTCTTCGCCGCCTCCTCGATCTGCTGGACGGCCTCCCGGCGGGCCTCGCCGCGGATCCGCTCGCCCTCGGCGACCGCCTCGGAGCGCAGCTGCTCGGCCTCGCCGCGCAGCCGGCGGGCGTCCTCCTGGAGCTCGACCGTCCTGGCCCGGTACTCCTTGGTGTCGTCCTTGGCCGCACCCTTGAGCTCGTCGGCCTGCTCGGCCGCCTCCCCGCGGAGCCGGTCCGCCTCGGCCTCGGCCTCGCCGCGGATCCGCTCGGCCTCCTCGGCGGCCTTGCGGGTGGTCGCCCTGGCGTCCTCGGACGCCTTGTTGAGCACCTCTTCGGCGGTACGGGCGGCCTTGGCGAGCTGCGCCGCGGTGTCCTCGGCGGCGGACGTACGGGCCTGGTCGCCGGCCTCCGCGACCAGCCGCTCGGCCTGGGTCCGGGCGTCGGCGAGGGCCTGCTCGGCCTCGGCCTTGAGCGCCTCGGCCTCCGTGGTGGCCTCGCCGACCAGCCGGGCGATCTCGGCCTTGGCGGTCCGGGTGCGCTGCTCGTTGACGGACTCCGCCGAGGTCAGCTGCTTGGCCGCGGACTCCTTGGCCTCCGCGAGCACCTTCTCGGCCTCGGCGCGGGCCTCGCGCAGCGCGGATTCCGCCTCTTGCATCCGCTGCTCGGCGGACCGGCTCAGCTCGGTGGCCTGCCGCCGGGCCTGGTCCGACTCGCTGACGGTGCTGGTACGGAGCTGCTCCGCGTGGTCGGTTGCCTCCTGCGCCTGCGTGGAGGCAGCGTTCAGCAGCCGCTCGGCGTCCTTGCGGGCGCGCAGCAGGATCGCTTCGGCCTCGGAGCGGGCCGACTCGGCCTCGGAGCCGAGCCGCTGACGGGCCTCCTCGGCGAGCCGGGTGGCCTCGGCGCGGGCGGCGGCGAGCGACTGCTCGGCCTCGGCGCGGGACTCGTCGAGCAGCCGGCGGGCCTGCGACTCGGTACGGGCGCGGAGCTGCTCGGCCCAGGCGACGTTCTCGTTGACGTGCGCCTCGACGGTCTGCCGGCGCTCGGACAGCTCCTGGTCCAGGCGCTGGCGCCGGCTGACCGCCTCGGCGTGCAGTTCGGCCTGGAGCCGGGCCTGGTGCTCGGCGTGCTCCTGGAGGATCCGCTGGGTCTGCGCCCGGACGTCGCGCAGCTCGCGCTCGGCGTCGTTGCGCAGCTGGTCGGCCTGGATCTGGGCGTTACGGAGCAGCTGCTCGGCCTGGTAGCCGATGTCCGCCGCGTCGAACGAAGGGCGGGTGGCCAGATTGCGGCGCGCCTCGTGGAGCTTGGCGCGCAGCACTTCGACCTGGTAGCCGAGATCCTCGGCGTGCTGGACGGCCTTCTCCCGCTCGGTCTTCAGCCGGTCCATCTCGGCCTCGAACCGCGAGAGGTGGTCGGCCTCAGCCTGGTGGCTCTCCTGGCGTTCGTAGCCCCGCACTGCGCGGTCCCATCCGTCCCCTGGTCGCAAGACTCTCCCAACGGGCTCCGTCCGCCCGCTGAACGGCGCCCCCGGTGAATGGTGTCAGATCAACGCCGGGGTACGGCGCACAGTCCCCGACCCCGGCACAGCACCAACCCCCGGCCGAGCCGATCGCCACTCTACCGGCCGGGGAATCCGGAGGTCAGTGCTCCGTGTTGGACGTGACGAGTTCGGTCAGGACGCCATGGCAGTCCTTGGGGTGCAGGAACGTGATACGGGAGCCCATCGAACCGATGCGCGGCTCGTCGTACAGAACCCGTACCCCCTTGTCGCGGATGGCCTGGGCGTCGCCGTCGACGTCCGCCGTGCCGAAGGCGATGTGGTGGACGCCCTCGCCGTTCTTGGCGAGCCACTTGCCCACCGCCGAGTCGTCCCGGGTGGGCTCGAGAAGCTGCAGGTAGGAGGCGCCTCCGTCGGACGTTTCGTTGATCTTGAGCATGGCTTCGCGCACGCCCTGTTCCTCGTTGATCTCCGTGTGGAAGACCTCGAAGCCGTATGTCGCACGATAGAACTCGACAGTCTTGTCGAGGTCGAAACAGGCGATCCCGATGTGGTCGATTCGAGTCAGCATGGGTCCAGTGCACCGCTCACACAGGTGGTTACGCAACGTGCGCGCGATCACACCCGCCGACCGATGACCCGAGCGCGTACCGCTCAGTACATTGAGGTAAACCCTCGTTCACTCCTCATCATCCAAGGGGCCGTGCCTCATGTCTGGAACGAACAGCACCACTTCCGTGATCGTCGCCGGCGCCCGTACCCCCATGGGTCGGCTGCTCGGTTCCCTGAAGTCCTTCTCCGGCGCCGACCTCGGCGGCTTCGCGATCAAGGCGGCCCTCGACCGGGCCGGGATCGGCGGCGACCAGGTCCAGTACGTGATCATGGGGCAGGTGCTCCAGGCCGGCGCCGGCCAGATCCCCGCCCGCCAGGCCGCGGTCAAGGCCGGCATCCCGATGAACGTCCCGGCGCTGACCATCAACAAGGTGTGTCTCTCCGGGCTCGACGCCATCGCGCTGGCCGACCAGCTGATCCGCGCCGGTGAGTTCGACGTCGTGGTCGCGGGTGGCCAGGAGTCCATGACCAACGCCCCGCACCTGCTGCCCAAGTCCCGCGAGGGCTACAAGTACGGCGCGATCGAGATGCTCGACGCCATGGCGTACGACGGCCTGACCGACGCTTTCGAGAACATCGCGATGGGCGAGTCCACCGAGAAGCACAACACGCGCCTGGGCATCGACCGCGCCCCGCAGGACGAGTTCGCCGCCCAGTCCCACCAGCGTGCCGCGGCAGCGCAGAAGAACGGCGTGTTCGAGGCCGAGATCACCCCGGTCGAGATCCCGCAGCGCAAGGGCGAGCCGGTCGTCTTCGCCAAGGACGAGGGCATCCGCGCCGAGACCACCGCCGAGTCCCTCGGCAAGCTGCGCCCGGCCTTCGCCAAGGACGGGACGATCACGGCGGGCACCTCCTCGCAGATCTCCGACGGTGCGGCAGCGGTCGTGGTGATGAGCAAGGCCAAGGCCCAGGAGCTCGGCCTGGAGTGGATCGCCGAGATCGGCGCGCACGGCAATGTGGCGGGTCCCGACAACTCGCTGCAGTCGCAGCCGTCGAACGCGATCCAGCACGCGCTGAAGAAGGAGGGCCTGGACGTCGCCGACCTCGACCTCATCGAGATCAACGAGGCGTTCGCGGCGGTCGCGGTCCAGTCAATGAAGGACCTCGGCGTGTCCTCCGAAAAGGTGAATGTGAACGGTGGCGCGATTGCCCTGGGCCACCCGATCGGCATGTCCGGCGCCCGTGTGGTGCTCCACCTCGCGCTGGAGCTCAAGCGGCGCGGTGGCGGTGTCGGCGCGGCCGCGCTGTGCGGTGGCGGCGGCCAGGGTGACGCGCTGATCATCCGGGTCCCGTAGTCCTACCTACACACGAGTCATAAGGAGCGCAGCACGCATGGCGGTGGACGTCCCCCAACTGGTCGCCCAGGCACGTGAGGGCCGACCGCGGGCCGTGGCCCGGCTGATCTCACTGGTGGAGGGGGCGTCCCCGCAGCTGCGCGAGGTGATGGCCGAGCTGGCGCCACTCACCGGCGGCGCGTACGTGGTCGGTCTGACCGGCTCGCCGGGTGTCGGCAAGTCGACCTCGACGTCGGCACTGGTGTCGGCGTACCGGCGGGCCGGCAAGCGGGTCGGCGTCCTGGCCGTCGACCCCTCGTCCCCGTTCTCCGGGGGCGCGCTGCTGGGTGACCGGGTCCGGATGTCGGAGCACGCCTCCGACCCCGGTGTCTACATCCGCTCGATGGCGACCCGCGGCCACCTGGGCGGGCTCGCCTGGGCGGCCCCGCAGGCCATCCGGGTCCTCGACGCGGCCGGCTGTGACGTGGTGCTGGTGGAGACGGTCGGGGTCGGCCAGTCGGAGGTGGAGATCGCCTCCCAGGCCGACACCTCGGTGGTGCTGCTGGCGCCCGGGATGGGCGACGGGATCCAGGCCGCGAAGGCGGGCATCCTGGAGATCGGCGATGTGTACGTGGTCAACAAGGCCGACCGGGACGGCGCCGACGCGACGGCACGCGAACTCAACCACATGCTCGGCCTCGGGGAGTCCCGTGGCGCGGGCGACTGGCGGCCGCCGATCGTGAAAACGGTCGCCGCGCGGGGCGAGGGCATCGACGAGGTTGTCGAGGCGCTGGAGAAGCACCGCGCGTGGATGGAGGAGCGGGGCGTACTCGCCGAGCGCCGGGTTCGGCGGGCCTCCCACGAGGTGGAGACCATCGCGGTCACGGCGCTGCGCGAGCGGATCGGCGACCTGCACGGCGACCGCAGGCTGGGCGCGCTGGCCGAACGCATCGTGGCGGGCGAACTGGACCCGTACGCGGCGGCGGACCAGCTGGTGGAGGACATCACGGCCACGACGACGGCCTGACGCCGCGCCGCGCCCACGCCGCCGGTTGGGACCGCTCCCAGGACCTGCCCGGGCACGGCCCTCACCGGCGGCGATATACCCCCCAGACGCGCTACTGCTTGCCGCGGCGGCCGCGCAGGTGTTCCGCCACCGGAGCGAGTGACTCGCGTAGATCTGCGAGAGCCTCGGGGGAGAGCAGGTCGATGAAGTGCCGTCGCACCGACGCCACATGGTGCGGGGCGACCTCCTTCATCGTCTCCATACCCTGGTCGGTCAGCACCGCGTACAGCCCGCGGCGGTCGGACTCGCAGTTCTCGCGGCGCACCAGCCCGGCGTTCTCCATGCGGGTGATCTGGTGGGAGAGGCGGCTCTTCGACTGCAGGGTCGACGTGGCGAGGTCACTCATCCGCATCCGCCGGTCCTCCGACTCCGAGAGGTTGACCAGGATCTCGTAGTCGTTGTTGGTCAGGCCGAACGGCTGGAGGTCCTTCTCGAGCTGGTGCATCAGCAGTCTGCTGACGTCCAGGTGGGTGCGCCATGCGCACTGCTCGGAATCGCTCAGCCAGCGGGTGGGCGTCTCGGTCTCCATGTATGGATTCTACCTAAGAAGTTGAAAGCCGGACGAAATGTGGGGGTGTGACGCCGGACGTCCGTACGAAACAACGTACAGAACAACAAGGGCGCAGACGTTCGACGTCACACTCCGCAGACTACCGCTCACAGGCCGAAGCGACGCTGGAGGTCCCCCAGTTGACCGGGAAGGCGGGGTGCGGACCCCGGCTGACCTGGGCTTCCCTGTCCGCCGGGGACTCCCGGATGGCCAGGAACCGCGCCTACGGCCTGTTCGGCCATCAGCAGCTCGGTCGACTGCAGCAGCACCGTGCCAGCTCCGACGAACTCGAACTGGTGCTCCTCGCCGGACGCACCGCCGACCCCCGTCATCGCCCGCAGCCCGCCCATGACGCCCCGCATGTACCCCAGGTCGTAGTGGTGGCAGGGAGAGGGGCAGTCCGCCCAGCCCACCAGTGCCTGCGGGTCCACCCGGATCGGCGGCTCCATGAAGACCACCGGCCCGTTGGACGCGGCCACGAACTTTCCGGTTCCGATCAGCGTCAGAAAGCCCGGCACGATCGACTGCTTCAGCGCGAGCGTCGGCTGATAGGCCAGCAGGTTGCCGGAGCGGATGGTCAGGTTGCCGTTGTCGAGGTCGTACGAGTTGACGTCGAAGGCGCGGTCGGCGAGCAGCATCTTGCCCGAGCCCTCCGCCACCACCCAGTCGCTCGCGTGCAGCGGCGAATGGAAGCTGGTGCGCAGCAGTCCTTCGAACCGGCCGTGGCCGATGCCGTTGAAGTCGATGCGCCCGTAGTAGGCGATCATCTTCCCCTTCTGCAGGAACCACTGGCTGCCCTTGAGTTCCACGCAGAAGGTGTACGGATTGACGTTGTCGTCCGACGGCAGCGTGTGCGGGTCGAACACGACAGGACCAGTCACAGCTTCTCCTCCGAGGCCTGTACGTACACCGCGCCGTTGCCCGACAGCTCCAGCTGGAAAGCCTCGCCCGAGCCGCGCCCCACCATGTCGCGCCAGCCGAGCGCGGTGGAGAGCTTGTTGCGTACGTCGCCGTGGTGGGCGACATAGGCCTGCGGATCCACATGCACCGGGCGCTGCGGGGTGATGGGGAGTTCGATCACGCCGCCGTGCGCCATGACGGCGACCGCACCGTGACCCTTCAGGGTCGTGGTGAACAGGCCCTGGCCGGTGACCTGGCCGCGCACCATGCCCATGACGCCGCCCTGCGAGCCCATGAACATCGTGCCCTGCTGGAGTGTGCCGTCGAAGGCGAGCAGCCGGTCGGCCTCGACGTACAGCGTGTCGCCGGCCAGATTGATCACCTGGATGTGGTGGCCGCCGTGGCCGAACATCACGGTGCCGGCTCCCTCGACCGTCATCAGCGGGGTGGCCTCGTTGGCGACCCGCCGGCCGATCATGGACATCACGCCGCCCTGGCCGCCCTGGATGTTCGGCGTGAAGCTGACGTCGCCCTTGTACGCGAGCATGGCGCCGCGCTGGCTGTACATCTTCTGGCCGGGCAGCACCTGCGCCTCGACCATCCTCGAGTTGATCTCGCGGAAGGGCATCAGACGTCGCCCCCGATCGTGTTGCGCTCGCTGGGCTGCACGTACACGAGCCCCTCGCCCTCGAACCGGATCTGGAACGCCTCGCCCGAGCCCTCGCCGATGAAGGTGCGGAAGTTCACGCCGGACTGGAAGTGCTGCTGGAGGTTGCCGGTGTGCGCGACGTACGCGCCCGGGTCGACCTGCAGCGGGTACTGCGGGCTGACGCGCAGCACGACCGCCGGGCCGTCCGACATGATCGCCGCCTGCCCGGTGCCCTCCACGGTGGTGGTGAACAGGCCGTTGCCCGTCGCCCCGCCGCGCAGGCCGGTGAAGGTCGTGCCGGTCCGCAGGCCGCCGTCGGTGCACAGCAGATTGCTGGACTCGACGTACAGCTTCTCGCCGCGCAGGGCGACGAGGTTGATCTCGGTGGCACGGTCGGCGAAATAGCAGGTGCCGTGCCCCTTCACCTCCATCATCTCCATCTGCTCGCCGGTGAGGCGCCGGGTCACCATGCCGCGGATGCCCTCACCACCTCCGGACATCTTCTTGAAGGCCATCTGGCCGTCGTAGGCGACCATCGCGCCGTTCTTCGCCTTGACGGCGTCGCCGGTCATGTCGACGGCCAGCACCTTGCTGCCTTGGAGTCTGAACTGAGCCACGGGGTCGACGTTATCCGTCCGAAGCCGCCGAGTCCGCACCCTGCGCAAAAGATCGGTAAAGGCCGGTGCCACAATGGGACGAGCTTGTGCCCCCATTCACAAACGCCCCTAGCGAAGGTGCCCCCGTGGACATCAAGACCGCCTCTGCCGTCCGACGCCTGCGACTGGTGTCCGCCGTCGAAGCAGTGTCCTTTCTGCTGCTGCTCGTCTGCTCCGTGCTCAAGCGCACGACGGAGTTCAATGCGGTACCGGTGATGGGTGCCGTCCACGGTGTGCTCGTGGTCCTCTTCGTGCTCTTCCTGGCCGACGCGTGGAACCGGACCAAGTGGCCGGTCAAGCGCCCGCTGATCCTCTTCGTGCTGTCGCTGATCCCGTTCGGCGGCTTCTACGCGGAGAAGACGCTGCGCGCGGAGGAGCAGGACCAGGTCGCCGCCGCGCGGGTGCTCAAGGAAGAGGCGGCGACCGCGTAGCAGGCACCGCCCGCTCCCGCGACCCCCGGCCCCGGTGGCCGGGGGTCTTTTCTCGGGCTGCGACTTGAGCGACCGCTCAAATCCCGGTAGCTTGCGGTTGAGCGACCGCTCAAAAGCGTCGCCGAGCTGGGGGGTTGCCCATGAGGCTGTACATCGAGACGCAGATCTGCGCCGATCTGGACCTGATCTGGGAGCGCACCCAGGACCCGTCCCAGCATCAGCGCTGGGACCTGCGGTTCACCGAGATCGGCTACCTGCCGCGGGCGGAGGGCGAGCCGCAGCACTTCCGGTACGCGACCCGGGTGCTGCCCTTCCTGACCGTCGCCGGCACCGGGGTCTCGGCGGGGGAGAAGCTCCGGACCGGCGGCCCCCGCACCTCGGCTCTGCGGTTCGCCTCGCCCGATCCGCTCTCGCTGATCGAGGAGGGCCGCGGCTACTGGCGCTACGTTCCGACGCCCGACGGCAAGGTCCTCTTCCTTACGGGGTACGACTACCGGCCGCGCTGGGGCTGGTTCGGGAGAGCCGTCGACCGTGTCGTCTTCCGGCCGCTCATGGGGTGGGCCACCGCCTGGTCGTTCGACCGGCTGCGGCTCTGGTGCGAGCGCGGCACCACCCCCGGCCACTCGCTCGCGTACGCCCTGGCCGAACTCGCCGTCCGGTGCGCGCTCATCGCCTGCGGCCTGCTGTTCCCGTACGAGATGTTCTCCTTCGCCGGATACGGGTTCCCGCTCGTCGGCCTGGTCTGCATCGCGGCCGTCCTCTTCCTGCCGCCGCTGCCGGTCACCCCGGCCGCCCGGCGCTGCCGGCGCACGCCCCCGGGCTATGTGACGGAACCCAAGCTCCTCACCACCCTGGAGTGGTCATGACCTCGATCTTCCAGGCCGTCATGGGGGCTGACTTCGACCGCCTCCACCCGCAGATCCGGCGCCGCTTCTCCGTCGGGCTCGCGAGCGGCGAGGCGTGCGTCGGGCGCGGCACCATGGACCGGATCTGGCACGGACGCCGCTTCGTCAAGCCGTTCCTCGCGCTCGGCGGCAGCCGCAACATCCTGCTCCCGCGAGTCGGCCGGAACGTCCCCTTCACCATCGAGAACGTCCCCTACACCGACTCCCACGGGCGGGAGACCGTCACCTTCGTACGGACCTTCGGCCTGCCCGGCGGGCCGCGCCGCTTCGACGCGACCATGATCCACAGCCCGCGGCGGGGCTGCATCCTCGACTACCTCGGCACCCATCAGCACCTCGCCAGCGACCTTCACCTGAGCGCCGACGCCGACGGCGGGCTGGTCATCCGCTCCGGCGAGCACCGCTTCCGGGAGGGGCCGGTCGACGTACGGGTACCGGAGCTCATCGGCGGCGACGCCGAGGTCAGGGAGACGTACGACGAGGCGACGGGCCGGTTCCGGATCAGCGTCCGGGTCACCAACCGCCGGTTCGGACCGCTCTTCGGCTACGAGGGGTCCTTCACCGCGGAGTACGTCGACGTCCGCGCATGCGGCGTACGTCCCGGCCTGCGCCCGGTCCGGGAAGAGGTGCGCGCATGAGTGCGGACACCAAGGAGAAGCTGCTCGCGGGGGCCCTGCGCACGCTCGTCGAGCAGGGCATCGCCAAGACCTCGGCGCGCTCCATCGCCGCGACCGCCGGAGTGAACCAGGCGCTGGTGTTCTACCACTTCGGTTCGGTGGACGAACTGCTCGCCGCCGCCTGCCGGTTCGGCGCCGAGCAGCGGGTCGCCCGCTACCGCGAACGGCTGGCCGCGATCGGCTCGCTCGCCGAACTCCTGGAGTTCGGCCGGCAGATGCACGAGGAGGAACGGGCCGGCGGCCATGTCGCCGTCCTCGGGCAGCTGCTGGCCGGTGCGCAGACGCAGCCGCGCCTCGCGCCCGCCACGGCCGCCGGGCTCGCCCTGTGGATCGAGGAGATCGAGACGGTCCTGATCCGGGTGCTGTCCGCGACCCCCCTCGGCGAGTTCGCCGACCCCGCCGGGCTCGCGCGTGCCGTCGCCGCCTCGTTCGTCGGGATCGAGCTGTACGAGGGGGTCGACGAGGCGGGGGCGCGGCGCGCGCTGGACGCCCTGGAGCAGCTGGCCGTACTGGTGTCGGTGGTCGAGGAACTCGGTCCGCTGGCCCAGCGGGCGGTCCGCCACGGCCTGCGGCGGGGCACGAAGCGCTGACCGCTGCAGGGCCTGTCGTTTGGATCAGGCCGGATCAGGGAGCGGGTTCTGGTGCCGTGCATCGCAAGGCGGAGGAGGGAGCCATGGCGGAGCCCTGGCGACTGACGACAACGCGGCGAGGTGCGGTGCCAGGGCCCGCGAGCCCGGCAAGATCCAAACGACAGGCCCTACGCCGCGCCGCCCGTTGCCAGCGCGATACCGAGGGGCGTCCGCTCGTACAGCACCTGGTGCCCGTAACGGCGCGAGGTCAGCAGACCCGCGCCGCGCAGCGCCGACAGATGGGCCGAGACGGAGGAGGGGGCGAGGCCGAGCCGGTGCGCGAGCGCGGTCGTCGCGGCCGGCTCGTCCAGCGCGCACAGGACGTCGGCCCGCACCCGGCCCAGCAGCCGGCCGAGCGCCTCGGGCGTCCGGCTGCCGGCCTCGGTCCACAGCCCGCCGATGCCGCGCGCCGGATAGACGACGGTCGGCTGCCACGGCGGCTCGAAACCGCTCACCACGTCCGGCCAGCAGAACACGCTGGGCATCAGGACCAGGCCCTGGCCGTCCAGTGCGCGGACGTGGTCACCGGACCTCTCCAGGGTGAGCGTGCCGTCGCGCCACACGACCTGCGGATGCAGTTCCGCGAGCAGCCCCTCCAGGCCCCCCTGGGCGAGCCGCCGGGAGTGGAAGGCCACGTCCGCCTCCAGCAGGGCACGCAGCCGTGGCCAGTCGGGCGCGACCAGTGCCTCCCAGGCGCGCTCGATCAGGTCCGCCAGTTCGCCCACGGCGCGGGCCGGGTCCGCCAGCATGGCCCGCCCGGCCGGGGTCCGGGCCGCGCCCGGCGTGCACGCCAGCGATTGTGCGAGGTCATCACGTGCGGCGGCCGGGTCGACCGCCCGTACGGCGGCGATCTCCTCCTCGAACGGGACGGCCGGCCCGATCGGCGGCGGCCCGAGGAAGTCCGGGCTGTGCCCGCGCTGCGGCATCAGCAGCCACAGCGGCGCGAGATCGAGCCGGGCGGCGGCCGTGCGGATGCGGCGCAGCCAGGGCAGGTGGTATCCGTGCCGCTCGGGGCGCGCGAGGGTGCGCACGGCCTCCTGGGTCTCCCACAGCGGGGAGACGGCGAACCGGCAGCGCAGCAGGTCGCTCTCGCCGAAGTGCAGATGAAACGGCATGCGGGCGCCTTCCCGTCGGGGTCGGGGCGGGAGATTCGGCTGGAGCCGAAAGTCTAGGGCGCCCCGGTACCGGGCCAGCAGCCTGAATGCCATGCCCACACCTCATGACCCCACCCTCGACCCGCCCGCCCCCGCCCCGGACATCGCGCCGGCACCCCCGCCCGCCGAGCCGGCCCTCGCAGACCTGCCGACGGGCCCACCCGGTACCGGACCTGCGGCCGGCACGGGAGCCGGATACCGGGGCGTGTTCGGTGTGCGGGAGTTCCGTGCCGTCTTCGCCGCGCACCTCATGTCCATCCTCGGGGTGGTCGTCGCCGAGATCTCGCTGACCGTCCTCGTGTACGACCTCACCGGCTCACCCCTGCTGAGCGCCCTCACCTTCGCCCTCGGATTCCTGCCGTACCTCCTCGGCGGGACGCTGCTCGCCGGCGTCGCCGACCGGTACCCCGCCCGGCGGGTGCTCGTCGTGTGCGACCTGGTCTGCGCCGGCTGCGCCGTGCTCATGGTGCTGCCCTGGACGCCCGTCGCCGGTCTGCTCGTCCTGCGGTGTGCCGTCGCCGCCGTCTCGCCCGTCTTCAACGGCACCCGGGCGGCGTCGCTCGCCGACATCCTCGGCGAGGGCGACCTCTTCGTCCTCGGCCGGTCACTGCTGCGCATCGTCGCGCAGAGCGCGCTGCTCGTCGGATTCGGGGTGGGCGGGCTGCTGCTCGCGGTCGTGCCGGCCCGCGGAGCCCTCACCATCACCGCCGGTACGTTCCTGTGTTCCGCCGCGCTGCTGCGGTTCGGCACGCGGCGCCGGCCGGCCCGGACCGGCGGCCGGAGCGGCGCGCTGCTGCGCGACTCCCTCGCGGGCGCGCGGCTCGTCCTCGGCGACCGCCGGCTGCGCGCGCTGACGCTGATGTTCTGGGTGCCGCCCCTGTTCGTCGTGGCCCCGGAGGCGCTGGCCGTCCCGTACGCGGACCGGATCGGGGCGGGCACGGCGGCGCTCGGGCTGCTGATGTGCGCCATGCCGGCCGGGCACATCGCGGGGGAGCTGTGGGCCGGCTCGGCGCTGAGCCCGGCCGCCCGCTCCCGGATCGTCGCTCCGGTGGCCGCGGTCTGCCTGCTGCCCCTCGGCCTCTTCGCGGTACGGCCCGCCGTGCCCCTGGCGCTGGTCGCGCTGGTACTGACCGGGCTCGCGAGTGCGTACACCCTCGGCCTGGACCAGTGGTACGTCGACGCGCTGCCCGAGGAGCTGCGTGGCCGGGCGATGACGCTGATGACGGCGGGGATGATGACCGTCCAGGGCGTCGGGATGGCCCTGGCGGGCGTCGCCGCCGAGTTCCTGCCGGTGCACCTCGTGGTCACGGGCTTCGGGGTCCTGGGCACGGTCTGCGTGCTCGTACTCCTCGCGGAGGTACGGCGGACGAAACCGACCGAAGTGCGAGACGGGGCTGACCAGCATATGACCGGCCGGTAGTGTCGTGGCCGTGCCGAAGCCGCTCAGCCTCCCCTTCGATCCCATCGCCCGCGCCGATGAACTGTGGCAGCGGCGGTGGGGGCCCGTGCCCTCGATGGCTGCCATCACCTCGATCATGCGGGCGCACCAGATCCTGCTGGCGGAGGTCGACGCGGTCGTCAAGCCGTACGGACTGACCTTCGCCCGCTACGAGGCGCTGGTGCTCCTCACCTTCTCCAAGGCGGGCGAGCTGCCGATGTCGAAGATCGGCGAGCGGCTGATGGTCCACCCGACCTCGGTGACGAACACCGTGGACCGCCTGGTCAAGTCGGGTCTCGTCGCCAAGCGGCCCAACCCGAACGACGGGCGCGGCACGCTCGCCTCGATCACCGACAAGGGCCGGGAGGTCGTGGAGGCGGCCACGCGCGACCTGATGGCGATGGAGTTCGGACTCGGCGCGTACGACGCGGAGGAGTGCGCGGAGATCTTCGCGATGCTCAGGCCCCTGCGGGTGGCCGCGGCCGACTTCGACGAGAAGTGACCCCCGCGTAGATCGCGCAAATCGGGCCGTTACGCTCGTCTGCATGAAGAAGAGCGTGCTGACCCGCTACCGGGTCATGGCCCTTGTCACCGCTGTGATGCTGCTCGTGCTGTGCACCTGCATGGTCTTCAAGTACGGCTTCGACACCGGCGAGGACGTCACCTTCGTGGTGTCCCAGACCCACGGCCTGCTGTACATCGTCTACCTGGTCGTTGCCTTCGATCTGGGCTCCAAGGCGAGGTGGAAGTTCGGCCGGCTGCTGTGGGTACTGCTCTCCGGCACCATTCCGCTGGCCGCCTTCTTCGTGGAGCGCAAGGTCGCCCGGGAGATCGAGCCGCTGATCGCGAACGGCACCCCGGCCGTCGCCAAGGTGTAACAGTTTCGGCCGCGGCACAGCTCGCGGCCGTCTCCCATCGACATTTACTAGGACGTCCTAGTAAATTCGAAGGTATGGACGCTGACGCCATCGAGGAAGGCCGCCGACGCTGGCAGGCCCGTTACGACAAGGCCCGCAAGCGGGACGCCGACTTCACCACGCTCTCCGGGGACCCGGTCGAGCCGGTCTACGGGCCGCGGCCCGGCGACAACTACGAGGGCTTCGAGCGGATCGGCTGGCCCGGCGAGTACCCCTTCACCCGCGGGCTGTATCCCACCGGCTACCGGGGCCGTACCTGGACCATCCGGCAGTTCGCCGGCTTCGGCAACGCCGAGCAGACCAACGAGCGCTACAAGATGATCCTGGCCGCGGGCGGCGGCGGGCTCTCCGTGGCCTTCGACATGCCGACCCTCATGGGCCGCGACTCCGACGACCCGCGCTCGCTCGGCGAGGTCGGGCACTGCGGTGTCGCCATCGACTCCGCCGCCGACATGGAGGTCCTGTTCAAGGACATCCCGCTCGGCGACGTCACCACGTCGATGACCATCAGCGGCCCGGCCGTCCCGGTCTTCTGCATGTACCTGGTGGCCGCCGAGCGGCAGGGCGTCGACCCGGCAGTGCTGAACGGCACGCTCCAGACCGACATCTTCAAGGAGTACATCGCGCAGAAGGAGTGGCTCTTCCAGCCGGAGCCGCATCTGCGCCTCATCGGCGACCTGATGGAGCACTGCGCGCAGGGCATCCCCGCGTACAAGCCGCTCTCGGTCTCCGGGTACCACATCCGCGAGGCGGGCGCGACGGCCGCGCAGGAGCTCGCGTACACGCTGGCGGACGGCTTCGGGTACGTCGAACTGGGCCTCTCCCGCGGGCTGGACGTCGACGTCTTCGCGCCGGGTCTGTCCTTCTTCTTCGACGCGCACCTGGACTTCTTCGAGGAGATCGCCAAGTTCCGCGCGGCGCGCAGGATCTGGGCGCGCTGGATGAAGGAGGTGTACGGCGCGCAGACCGACAAGGCGCAGTGGCTGCGCTTCCACACCCAGACGGCGGGTGTCTCGCTGACCGCGCAGCAGCCGTACAACAACGTGGTGCGTACGGCCGTGGAAGCCCTGGCGGCGGTCCTCGGCGGCACCAACTCCCTGCACACCAACGCGCTGGACGAGACCCTCGCCCTGCCGAGCGAGCAGGCGGCGGAGATCGCCCTGCGTACGCAGCAGGTGCTGATGGAGGAGACCGGCGTCGCCAATGTGGCCGACCCGCTGGGCGGTTCCTGGTTCGTCGAGCAGCTGACGGACCGGATCGAGGCGGACGCCGAGAAGATCTTCGACCAGATCCGGGAGCGGGGCCTGCGGGCGCATCCGGACGGGCAGCACCCGATCGGCCCGATCACGTCCGGGATCCTGCGCGGTATCGAGGACGGCTGGTTCACCGGCGAGATCGCCGAGTCGGCCTTCCAGTACCAGCGTTCGCTGGAGAAGGGCGACAAGCGGGTCGTGGGTGTCAACGTGCACCACGGCTCGGTCACCGGCGACCTGGAGATCCTGCGTGTCAGCCACGAGGTGGAGCGCGAGCAGGTGCGGGTCCTGGGCGACCGCAGGGCGGCCCGGGACGACGCGAAGGTGAAGGCGTCGCTGGCCGCGATGCTGGCCGCCGCGCGGGACGGCGGGAACATGATCGAGCCGATGCTGGACGCGGTCCGGGCGGAGGCGACGCTGGGCGAGATCTGCGGTGTCCTGCGCGACGAGTGGGGCACGTACACCGAGCCGCCGGGCTTCTGATCCGGCACGCGGACGAGGTACCCGCGGGCGAGGCACCGCGCGGACGACGCAGCGGAAGACGCTGCGGATGACACAGGGGAGGCCGGGCCGTCGCGCCCGGCCTCCGCCGGTTGTGCCCCGCCCCGGCCGCCGCCGGTTCCATGCACGCCCGGCCCGCGTCAGGACTGTGCGACCGCCCGCAGGCCCGCCACCAGCAGTGCCGTGAACGTGCGGGCCCAGTCGGTGTCCACCGGCTCGGCGCTGACCAGCGCCCGGTGCACCACCGCGCCCGCGATCACGTCGAAGATCAGGTCGGCGCTGCGGGCCGCCGCCACCGGGTCTTCCTCGTACGGGAGTTCGCCGCGGGCCTGGGCGCGTGCCCGGCCCTGGAGCACCAGCCGTTTCTGCCGGTCCACGATCGCCGAGCGGATCCTCGCGCGCAGGGCGTCGTCCCGGGTCGACTCGGCAACCACCGCCATCAGGGACGACTTCGTCTCCGGCCGTTCGAGCAGCGCCGCGAACTGCAGGACCACGCCCTCGATATCGGCTTCCAGGGTTCCCCGGTCGGGGAGTACCAGCTCGTCGAAGAGGACCGCGACGGCGTCGACGACCAGCTCGTTCTTGCCCGCCCAGCGGCGGTAGAGCGTGGTCTTGGCGACGCCCGCGCGCGCGGACACGTCGCTCATGGTGAGCTTGCTCCAGCCCAGTTCCACCAGCGCGTCCCGGGTGGCACGCAGAATCGCCGCGTCCGCCTCGGCGCTGCGGGGGCGGCCGGCGGCGCGTGCCGTGCCTGTCGGTCGGGAACACATGGCGGTGACCATACCCGCGAGTAAGGAAGATGCCGCCGGGCGGCGAGTGTGGGGCAGATCACCGGGCGGCGAGGGCGGCGAGCAGATACGCTACGGGTCGTAGCGTAAAGAGTGACAACCACAGAGCGGCAACCACTGGCGCCCGGGTGGGGACCCTGCGCCGAACCCGTTTCCCCCAGGGGGAACACCGGGCTGTGTCCCGTTCGTTGGCCCCGCACACCGGCGGTGGACCGCGGACGGGCGCGGTTCATGTACGGACGGTTTCACCGTGTTTTCGTGTGCGCGCGCGGAAGGGGGAGGATGTACGCATGCAGCCTAGGAACATGTCCATGAGCGGCGTCGTCGACCTCGCCGCGGTGAAGGCAGCCGGCGAAGCCCGGCAGAAGGCGGAGCAGGCGCGCGCCGAGGCCGCCCGGCAGGGTGGCGGCGGTGCCGTGTCCCCCGCCGGTCTGGTGATCGATGTCGACGAGGCCGGCTTCGAGCGAGACGTCATCCAGCGGTCCACCGAAGTCCCGGTCGTCATCGATTTCTGGGCCGAGTGGTGCGAGCCGTGCAAGCAGCTCGGCCCCCTGCTGGAGCGACTGGCCGTGGAGGCCGGCGGCCGGTTCGTGCTGGCCAAGGTCGACGTCGACGCCAATCAGATGCTGATGCAGCAGTTCGGGATCCAGGGCATCCCGGCGGTCTTCGCGGTGGTGGCCGGGCAGGCGCTGCCCCTCTTCCAGGGCGCGGCCCCCGAGCAGCAGATCCGCGAGACGCTGGCCCAGCTGATCCAGGTCGCCGAGGAGCGCTTCGGGCTCACCGGGATCGCCGTCGACCCCGACGCCCAGGGCGGGCCCGCCGAGGCCGCGGAGGCCGCCGAGGCGCCCCCCGGCCCGTACGACGCCCTGCTCGAAGCGGCCGTCCAGGCGCTGGACGCCAATGACTTCGCCGGCGCCGTCCAGGCGTACAAGAACGTCCTCGCCGACGATCCGGGGAACAGTGAGGCGAAGCTGGGCCTGGCCCAGGCCGAGCTGCTGGCCCGGGTGCAGGGCGCCGACCCGCAGCAGGTGCGCAAGGACGCCGCGGAGAACCCGGCCGATGTGCGGGCGCAGATCGCGGCGGCCGACCTGGACCTGGTCGGCGGCCATGTGGAGGACGCCTTCGGACGGCTGGTCGACACGGTCCGGCTCACCGCGGGAGAGGACCGGGAGGCCGCACGGGTGCGGCTGCTGGAGCTCTTCGAGGTCATCGGTGCGGACGATCCCCGAGTGACGGCGGCGCGGAGCGCGCTGGCCAGGGTGCTCTTCTGACGGGCACCCGCACCGGGTTCCCGGACCCGCCGCCGACCAGTCACTAAACCCGGGAGGGTGTGGAGGCTCGGCGGAGGATTTGGCGACAGAACGACATACGGCGGCCGCGCTTTACCAAAACTTGGTAATCGCGGCCGCTGTTACTTGCAGTAAATCGAAGGCCGGATTCTGTCCGGTTTAAGGCCTCAATAAACCCTTCTGTCACGTCACTCCGTGGCACCCAGCGCGACCACCCGATACCGGGCGGTCGCGCTTCGGTTATCGCCCCGTTACTAGCGAGTAACGAACCCCCTTGTGCCCCGGCCGTGAATGGACCACGATCGGCCGCACTCGGTCCAAACTCCGCAGCCCGACACCCACTCGGGGCAGCGGTTCTGGGTCCCCACCGAGTCGGCCGGTGCAGTGCACCGGCCGTGGACAGGGGGGTCCTTGCCGTCCGGCAGGGCCTGTCCGGAGGTTGCGCGAACGCGTGGCCAGTGGTTGTCGCTCGGGGGTGATCGCCGGTGGATCGGATGCGATGTCCGCGTCCGGCGCGGGCGCTCTCCTTCCCGAGGACGTAGCACTTCTCCCATCCCAGGACGGGTTGTCGACCCGTACCGGAGATGTACGTCCGAGAAGGAGGAAACATGCAGTCCCTTATTCGTGGCGGGACCAGATGGCGCCGTTTCGCCGTCGTCATGGTGCCCAGCGTGGCCGCAACGGCCGCGATCGGCGTGGCGATGGCGCAGGGCGCGCTCGCCGCTTCGTTCAGTGTCTCCGGGCAGAGCTTCAAGGTTTCGGCCGACAAGCTCGTCGGTGAGGACTTTGTCCAGTACGGCAGTCTGGCCGAGGGGCACGACCTCAAGGGCAACAAGACGCTCCACCCGGTGGCGGTGTCCGGTTTCAGCAAGGCCACGATCAGCAACATGTGCCAGTCGGTGGTCACACCGAACGTGCCGATCTTTGGCAACGTCAGCCTTGAGCTGCGTGCGGGTACCGATGCCAAGAAGCCGGTCGAGGCGACCAACATCTACCTCGATGTCGCGCAGCTCGAGGCCGATGCCTACTTCGAGCAGATCGACATCGGCGTCGCGGCCGGCGACCTCAAGAACCCGGGCATCCAGCCTGACAGCAAGGTTCCCGTCAACACGAACGGCTTCGCGCAGCGCGCCAAGAAGGCCACGCTGACCGACGTGAAGCAGACGGCGTGGGCCACCACGGCCGGCACCTTCAAGCTCAGCAACCTGAGCATGAAGCTGCACAAGGGTGTCAAGGAGTGCTACTAGGCACTCGCCCGGGCGGGCGGGGAGCATACGCGGCCCCGCCCGCCCGACCTTCTCTTCTTCTCACAGCAACACCGGTTCCAGGGAGCTGTTTTCCATGAGCGCCGAGTCACCGGGGCAGAACGAGCATTACCTCCGCGTCTTTCGGCGCCGTTTCCGCGCCTGGAGAGGTGCCCGGCCCTTCTGGGCGGGTCTGTTCACCGCACTGAGCGGTGTGCCGATCGCTTACTTCCCGTATGCCCAGCTCAAGTTGGGCCACCTGACGCTGGCCATGGCGACCACGGCGGGAGCGGGCTCGCTGATCATCGGCGTGCTCCTGTTCACCCTCGGGATGACCATGTGGTTCCACCACATCGTCCGGGTGTTCGCCGGCGTCGCCACGATCCTGCTGGCGCTGGTCTCCATCCCGGTGTCCAACCTCGGTGGCTTCCTCATCGGCTTCCTGCTCGCCCTCGTTGGCGGAGCGCTGTCCATCGCCTGGGTGCCGGGCACCCCCGCGGCGGAGCCGGCCGGCCCGGCAGGCGGTTCGCCGAAGCAGGGCCCCGAGTACGACACCTTCCCCGGGCCCCGCGTGGACCAGGATCCGGACGCGTTCGATTCGACTGTTGACGCCAATGGCGGGAGGAACAGTGCGGGGTGACGAGACGCAACTGACTACGGCCGGAGGCGCACAGTCCCGTGAAAGAAAGGGGCCGCGTCACGCGGCCCCCCGCAAGTCGCTGCTGACCAAGTTGCAGATACCCGCCGGCAAGGCGATGGCACTGGCCGCGATGCCCACGGCCGTGTTCGTCGGGATGAGCCTGACGCCCAAGCTCGCGGTCGCCGACGACCAGCTGGAGAACCCCTTCGCGCCCGGTCCGTGCGTCACCCGCTCGGACGAGCCCGAGCCCGAGACGTCGGAGTCGCCCGTCGAGTCGCCGTCCGCCTCGGAGTCCGCGGAGCCCTCGGCCACCCCGAGCCCGTCCGCCGGTACGGACCAGGACGAGGACGGGGAGTCGGCGACGGCCGAGCCCGGGCCGGCCGAGACGCCGTCGGCGCAGGGTGCGGCCAAGCCGCAGGCCGAGGCGCCGAAGCCCGACCCGGTGCCGGTCCCCTCGGAGACCGAGACCAAGAACCCGCTGGACCCGCTGGGTGTCGGCGACGCGCTCAAGGACCTCTTCGACGGGCCGGACAAGGAGCCGACGGCGACCCCGTCGCCCAGCGCCACCGCGTCGACGCCCGCGCCCGCACCGAGCACCAGCGCGCCCGCTGCGAAGCCGCAGCCCGAAGACCCGGGCAAGGACGAGCAGGCCGACGACAAGCCGGCCGGAAAGCCCGCGGAGCAGCCGGCCGACAGCGCGCTGGACAAGGCCAAGGACGAGATCAAGGACGCGGCCGACAAGGTCGGCGCCGAGGTCGAGGAACTCGACGAGAAGGCCAAGGACGAAGCGGTCAAGGACGAGGCGGCCGAGGACAAGGACGGCAAGGAGCCGTTCCCCTGCCCCACCGCCGACCCCGAGGCACTCGCCGCGGCCGATCTCGAGCCGGGCATCCCGGCGCTGCCGGACCAGCCGTGGATCCTCGAAAGCTCGATGCTCACCCTGCGCGGTCTCGACTACGAGGGCATCGTCAAGGTGCGCACCAGCAGCGGCAAGATCAAGAACGTCCTGAAGTTCACCGCCAAGGAAACCGACATCAAGGACCTGCACCAGCTGGTCGTCGGCCCCAACGGCACGACCGCCCACGTCACGTCGGACCCGGGTTCCACCTCGACCCTGCGCGACGGCACGGTCACCATGTACACGGAGGAGCTGAAGGGCAACCTCTTCGGCCTCATCCCGGTGACGTTCAGCCCGGAGACCCCGCCCCCGCTGAATGTCCCGGTCGCCTTCTTCACCAAGGTCAAGGTGACCCAGGCCGGCCAGTTCGGCGGCACGCTCACGGTCCCCGGCCTGTCGAACTACTACACCAAGTAGTTCTCCCCGGACCAACGGCTGTGGCCCGCACCTTCGAGGTGCGGGCCGCAGCCGTTTCGTACATCTGGGTCAGCCGGCCAGGTGGTGGACCCGGACCATGTTCGTCGTGCCCGGGACGCCGGGGGGCGAGCCGGCCGTGATGATCATGATGTCGCCCTCGTTGTAGCGCTGGAGCTTGAGCAGCTCGGCGTCCACCAGGTCGACCATCGCGTCGGTGTTGTCGACGTGCGGGACGACGTACGTCTCGATGCCCCAGCTCAGTGCGAGCTGGTTGCGGGTCGACTGGTCCGTGGTGAAGGCCAGGATCGGCTGCGTCGTGCGGTAGCGCGACAGCCGGCGGGCCGTGTCGCCGGACTGGGTGAAGGCGACCAGCGACGTGGCGCCCAGGAAGTCCGCGATCTCGCAGGCGGCGCGGGCGACCGAACCGCCCTGCGTACGCGGCTTCTTGCCCGGCACCAGCGGCTGGAGGCCCTTGGACAGCAGTTCCTCCTCGGCCGCCTCGACGATCTTCGACATCGTCTTGACCGTCTCGATCGGGTAGGCGCCCACGCTGGACTCGGCGGAGAGCATGACCGCGTCGGCGCCGTCCAGGATGGCGTTGGCGACGTCGGAGGCCTCGGCGCGCGTCGGCCGCGAGTTGGTGATCATCGACTCCATCATCTGGGTCGCGACGATCACCGGCTTGGCGTTGCGGCGGCACATCTCGATGAGCCGCTTCTGCACCATCGGGACCTTTTCGAGCGGGTACTCGACGGCCAGGTCACCGCGGGCGACCATCACGCCGTCGAAGGCCGCGACGACGGCCTCCATGTTGGCGACGGCCTGCGGCTTCTCGACCTTGGCGATGACGGGGACCCGGCGGCCCTCCTCGTCCATGATCTTGTGGACGTCCTTGACGTCGTGGGCGTCCCGGACGAAGGAGAGCGCGACCAGGTCGCAGCCCATCCGCAGGGCGAAGCGCAGGTCGTCGATGTCCTTCTCGGAAAGGGCCGGCACGTTCACCGCGGCACCGGGCAGGTTGATGCCCTTGTGGTCCGAGATGACACCGCCCTCGATGACGATGGTCCGCACCTGCGGGCCGCTGACCTCGGTGACCCGCAGCTCTACGTTTCCGTCGTTGATCAGGATCTGGTCGCCCTTGGACACGTCGCCCGGCAGACCCTTGTAGGTGGTGCCGCAGATCGACTTGTCGCCGGGAACGTCGTCGGTGGTGATGGTGAACTCGTCACCGCGCACCAGCTCGACCGGTCCCTCGGCGAAGGTCTCCAGACGGATCTTGGGGCCCTGGAGGTCGGCGAGCACGCCGACCGCGCGCCCGGTGTCCTCGGCCGCCTTACGGGTGCGGTGATACCGCTCCTCGTGCTCAGCGTGGGACCCGTGGCTCATGTTGAATCGGGCCACGTTCATACCGGCCTCGATGAGCGCTTTCAGCTGCTCGTACGAGTCGACGGCGGGGCCCAGTGTGCAGACGATTTTGGAACGGCGCATGAGCGGATCCTATCCGTTTGTTTCGTAGCGGAATATTCCGTCTGGTGGAAAGTCCAAGTGACTAACCGGTAACCAGCGCGTACGCCTGGGTGGCGATCTCCAGTTCTTCGTCGGTCGGGACCACGGCGACCGCGACACGCGCGTGCGCGGGCGAGATCAGCCGCGCCTCGTCCGCCCGCACGGCATTGAGCCCGCCGTCGACGACCAGGCCCAGCTGCTCCAGGCCGTCGGTCGCGGCCTCGCGCACCGCGGCGGCGTTCTCACCCACGCCCGCCGTGAAGGCCACCGCGTCCACCCGGCCGAGGACCGCGTAGTACGCCCCGATGTACTTCTTCAGCCGGTGGATGTAGATGTCGAAGGCGAGCCGCGCCTGCTGGTCGCCCTCGTCCATCCGGCGGGTGATCTCGCGCATGTCGTTGTCACCGCACAGACCGACCATGCCGCTCTTCTTGTTGAGCAGCACGTCGATCTCGTCGGCGGACATCCCGGCGACCCGCATGAGGTGGAAGGTCACCGCGGGGTCGATGTCACCGGAGCGGGTACCCATCACCAGCCCCTCCAAGGGCGTCAGACCCATCGAGGTGTCCACGCACCGCCCGCCGCGCACCGCCGAGGCCGAGGCGCCGTTCCCCAGATGCAGCACGATGACGTTGGTGTCCTCCGGCGCCCTGCCCAGCAGCCGGGCCGTCTCCCGGGAGACGTACGCGTGCGAGGTGCCGTGGAAGCCGTACCGGCGGATGCGGTGGGCGTCGGCGGTCGCGACGTCGATCGCGTAGCGGGCCGCGTACTCCGGCATGGTCGTGTGGAAGGCGGTGTCGAACACGGCCACCTGCGGCAGGTCGGGGCGCAGTGCCCGCGCCGTGCGGATGCCGCTGATGTTCGCCGGGTTGTGCAGCGGGGCGACCGGGATCAGCCGCTCGATCTCCGCCAGCACCTCCTCCGTCACCACGGTCGGCGCGGTGAACTCCCGGCCGCCGTGCACCACGCGGTGGCCGACGGCGGCCAGTTCGGGCGAGTCCAGACCCAGCCCGTCCGCGGCCAGTTCGGCGGCGACGGCCTTCAGCGCGGCACCGTGGTCGGCGATCGGACCGGTCTGCTCGCGCTTCCCGCCCCGGCCGGCCGGCGGGGTGTGCACCAGCCGGGAGTTCTGCTCGCCGATCCGCTCGACCAGGCCGACCGCCAGCCGGGAGTGGTCGCGCATGTCGAGCAACTGGTACTTCACCGACGAGGAGCCGGAGTTGAGGACGAGTACGCGCGTGGGGGTCACTGATCGGGAGCCTTCTGCCGGGGTGGTCGTCGTGGTCATGCGGTGCCGCCCTGCGCCTGGATGGCCGTGATGGCCACCGTGTTGACGATGTCCTGGACGAGCGCGCCGCGCGAGAGGTCGTTGACCGGCTTGCGCAGGCCCTGGAGCACCGGGCCGACGGCGACCGCGCCGGCCGAACGCTGCACGGCCTTGTAGGTGTTGTTGCCGGTGTTCAGGTCCGGGAAGATCAGCACGGTCGCCCGCCCGGCCACCGCCGACCCGGGGAGCTTGGTCGCCGCGACCGACGGCTCGACCGCCGCGTCGTACTGGATCGGGCCCTCGATCAGCAGGTCGGGCCGACGTTCGCGGACGATCTCGGTGGCCTTGCGCACCTTGTCGACGTCCGCGCCGGAGCCGGAGGTGCCGGTCGAGTACGAGAGCATCGCGATCCGCGGCTCCACGCCGAACTGCGCGGCGGTGGCGGCGGACTGGACGGCGATGTCGGCGAGCTGCTCGGCGTTCGGGTCCGGGTTGACTGCGCAGTCGCCGTACACCAGGACCTTGTCGGCGAGGCACATGAAGAAGACGGAGGAGACGATCGCGGCGTCCGCCCTTGCCCTCCCGTCGCCCACCACCGCCCTGCCTGACGCGCTTCGCGCGGCCCCCTTGGTTCTTATGACCTCGAAGGCGGGTCGGATGGTCGCCGCCGTCGAATGCACCGAGCCGGAGACCATGCCGTCGGCCAGGCCCTCCTGGACCATCAGCGTGCCGAAGTAGTTGACGTCGGCCACGACGTCGTGGGCGAGTTCGACGCTGATCCCCTTGTGGGCGCGCGCCTTCGCGTACAGCTCGGCGAACCGCTCGCGCAGCGGGGAGGTGTGCGGGTCGGTGATGTCCGCGCCGGTCAGGTCGACGCCGAGGTCAGCGGCCTTCTTGCGGATGGTCTCCGCCTCGCCGAGCAGCGTCAGGTCGCAGACGTCGCGGCGCAGCAGTACGTCGGCGGCGCGCAGCACCCGGTCCTCGGTGCCCTCCGGCAGGACCACCCGGCGGCGCGCCGAGCGGGCCTGCTCCAGCACCTGGTGCTCGAACATCATCGGGGTGACCCGGCCGCTGCGGGCCAGGGAGATACGGTTCAGCAGGCCGGCCGTGTCCACATGGCGTTCGAACAGGCCGAGCGCGGTCTCCGCCTTGCGTGGCGTGGCGGCGTTCAACTTGCCTTCCAGCGCGAAGAGTTCACCGGCGGTGGGAAAGCTGTTGCCGGCCACCGAGACGACCGGGGTGCCGGGCGCGAGCCGTGACGCGAGCGTCAGGATCTCGCCGGGCGGCCGCTCGTTCAGCGTCAGGAGGACGCCCGCGATGGGCGGGGTGCCCGCGGTGTGCGCGGCGAGTGCGCCGACCACCAGGTCGGAGCGGTCGCCCGGGGTGACGACCAGGCAGCCGGGGGTCAGCGCGTTCAGGAAGTTCGGCAGCATGGCCCCGCCGAAGACGAAGTCCAGGGCGTCCCGGGCCAGCCCCGCGGCGTCGCCGAGCAGCACCTCGCCGCCGAGGGCGTGGGTGATCTGGGCGACCGTCGGCGCGGCGAGGGCGGGCTCGTCCGGCAGGACGTAGCAGGGCACCGGGAGGCGGGCGGCCAGCCGCTCCGCTATGAGCTCGCGGTCCTCGGCGGCCACCCGGTTCACCACCATCGCGAGGACGTGGCAGCCCAGGGCCTCGTACGCGCGGTGGGCGTTGCGCGCCTCGGCCCGTACGGACTCGGCGGTCTGGTTCTTGCCGCCGACCACCGGGAGGACCGAGGCGCCGAACTCGTTGGCCAGGCGGGCGTTGAGCGCCAGCTCGTCGGGCAGCTGGGTGGCGGCGTAGTCGGTGCCGAGGACGAGGACCGCCTCGTAGTCCCGGGCCACCCGGTGGAAGCGGTCGACGAGCCGTGAGACCAGTTCGTCGGTGCCCCGCTCGGCCTGGAGCGTGGACGCCTCGTGGTAGTCCATGCCGTACACGGACGCCGGGTCCTGCGACAGCCGGTACCGTGCGCGCAGCAGCTCGAACATGCGGTCGGGTCCGTCGTGGACCAGCGGACGGAACACTCCGACGCGGTCCACATGCCGGGTCAGGAGCTCCATGACTCCCAGCTCGATGACCTGCCGGCCGTCCTTCCGGTCGATCCCGGTCACGTACACGCTCCGCGCCACGCGTGCTCTCCGTCCCTCGTGAAAAAACTTCCGCCGGTATGGGCTTGTCCTCTTGACAATACCTCTGCGGGTAGATTACGACGCCCGCCAGAATGAGCGCCTTCCCGGCCGCCCGTGGGACAATCGCACTGGATCACCTGTAGCTCACACGTACCGCAAGGACGGGAGAGACAGCACGATGCGCATCGGAGTTCTCACGGCAGGCGGCGACTGCCCCGGCCTGAACGCAGTGATCCGGTCGGTCGTGCACCGGGCCCTGACCGGTCACGGCGACGAAGTCATCGGCTTCGAGGACGGGTTCAAGGGCCTGCTCGACGGCCACCTCCGCCCGCTCGACCTCAACGCGGTCAGCGGCATCCTGGCGCGCGGCGGCACGATCCTCGGCTCGGCCCGGCTGGAGCGCGACCGGCTGCGCGAAGCCGCCGAGAACTGCGCGGAACTGGCTCGCCGTTACGGCCTCGACGCCCTCATCCCGATCGGCGGCGAGGGCACGCTGACCGCCGCCCGGATGCTGTCGGAAGCCGGGATGCCGGTCGTGGGCGTCCCCAAGACCATCGACAACGACATCTCCGCCACGGACCGCACCTTCGGCTTCGACACCGCCGTCACGGTCGCCACCGAGGCCATCGACCGGCTGAAGACCACCGCCGAATCGCACCAGCGCGTGATGGTCGTCGAGG
The DNA here is from genome assembly GCF_053763515.1 of Streptomyces mabaensis. Classification (NCBI taxonomy): domain Bacteria; kingdom Bacillati; phylum Actinomycetota; class Actinomycetes; order Kitasatosporales; family Streptomycetaceae; genus Streptomyces; species Streptomyces mabaensis. The sequence continues at coordinate 82,581 of NZ_JBSOPZ010000022.1, read as the reverse complement.
TCATGGGCCGCCACGCCGGGTGGATCGCGCTGGAGTCCGGCATGGCGGGCGGCGCGCACGGAATCTGCCTGCCCGAGCGGCCGTTCGAGGTCGACGACCTGGTGAAGATGGTCGAGGAACGCTTCGCGCGCGGCAAGAAGTTCGCGGTGGTGTGCGTCGCGGAGGGCGCGCATCCGGCCGAGGGCTCGATGGCGTACGAGAAGGGCGCGATCGACAAGTACGGGCACGAGCGGTTCGCCGGGATCGGCACCCGGCTCGCCATCGAGCTGGAGAAGCGGCTCGGCAAGGAGGCCCGGCCGGTCATCCTGGGACACGTCCAGCGCGGCGGCGTCCCCACCGCGTACGACCGGGTCCTCGCGACCCGCTTCGGCTGGCATGCGGTGGAGGCCGTACACCGGGGGGACTACGGGATGATGACCGCGCTGCGCGGCACCAGCATCACCATGGTGCCGCTGGCGCACGGCGTCACCGAGCTGAAGACCGTCCCGCACGACCGGGTGTACGAGGCCGAGTCGGTCTTCTGACCCGGGGCCCACGGGACTCCGGTAGCCCCGCCTAGTAGTCCCGCTCCGTCCCGCGCGCCAGGTCCCAGAAGCGGGCCACGATGCTCGCGAGGAACTCGCGGCCCGCGTCGCCGCTGCCCGCCTCGCCGCCACCGCCGCCCCAGCTGAGCGTGGCCACCATCCGGGACTGGTAGTCGGTGTGGAGCTGTTCGAGGATGTCCTCGAGGTGGTGCTTCGGGACGGGCAGCAGCTTCGCCAGCGGCCGCAGGTACGCCTGCCAGCGCGTCGTCACCGCGTTGCGCAGGACGTCCGCCAGCGCGTCCTCCTTGCCGGTCGCGGTGACGAACTCGGGCAGCGAGAGCGACAGCACCTCGGCGAGCGTGGCCGACTGCCGCTCGTTGCCGCGCCAGCGGCCCGACTCCTCCATCTTCAGGTACGCGGACGCGTCCATACCCACCCGCCGGGCCAGCTCGTCCGCGGCGAGGCCGTTCGAGATCCGGTGCTCGCGCAGCGTGGTCGCCCGCGCCAGCAGCTCGCCCGGCGAACACCACAGCACACCGGCCAGCGCGGTCAGCTCGTTCGAGGTCGGCGACATGTCGCCGCGCTCCCAGGCGATGACCGTTTCCGGGGTGACGGGAAGTCCGTACTGGGCGCGCAGCCCGTAGGCGACGTGGCCCGGGGCCATGCCCAGGGCAGCGCGAAGCCTGCGTGCGGCGGGGGCGTTGAAGGGTGGGGTCTGGTGCACGGGCCCACGCTAAAGCGCGGAATCTCCGGCGACTACGGTGCGTTCCCCCAGGCTCACATATTGTAGGAAAGTCCTAGTGCGCACGACTGATCAACCCGTCGCCCGCACGACCGTTCAGTAACCCGCTGCGAACCCTACCCGGCGAACCGCGGTTCCGGGAGGGCTTCACGATTTCTCCGCGATCATGGCGATCATGGCCCGGCCAGCCACCGGTACTGCAGCTCCGGCCGGCCGACCTGCCCGTACTGCGGGCTCCGCCCGGCGCGGCCCGCCGTCACCAGGTGTTCCAGATAGCGCCGCGCGGTGATCCGGGAGATCCCGACCACCGCGCCGGCCTCACCGGCCGTGATCCCGTCCGGCGCGTCGCGCAGCGCGCGCGTCACCGCCTCCAGCGTCGGGCCGGTGAGCCCCTTGGGCAGCGCGGCCGGCTGCGGCGCCCGCAGGGTGGCGAGCGCGCGGTCCACCTCGTCCTGGCCGCTGGCCTCCCCGGCCGACGCGCGGAACTCGGCGTACCGGGTGAGCCGGTCACGCAGGGTGGCGAAGCTGAAGGGCTTCAGTACGTACTGGACGACGCCGAGGGACACGCCTTCGCGGACCACCGCGAGATCGCGGGCCGAGGTCACGGCGATGACGTCGACGGAATGGCCCGCCGCGCGCAGCGACCGGACGAGGTGCAGCCCGTGCCCGTCGGGCAGGTGCAGGTCGAGCAGCAGCAGGTCGACCGGTATCCGGTCGAGCATGCGGGCGGCCTCGACCCGGGAGCGGGCCACCCCGACCGCCGTGAAGCCGGGCACCCGGTCCACGTACAGCCGGTGCGCGTCGGCCGCGACGGGATCGTCCTCGACGACCAGGACGCGGATGCCGGTGGCGGGGCCCGTCACGCCGGGGCCGGACCGGTCGGGGTCCGTCACGCCAGGGCCCGTCATGCCGTGGTCCGTCATGCCGGGGCCTCCTTCCGCAGCGGCAGCCGTACGGTGAACTCGGCCCCGCCGTCCGGGCCTTCGGCCAGCGCCACCGTACCGCCGTCGCGCCGGACCGTCTGCTGGACCAGCGCGAGCCCGAGGCCCCGGCCCGCGCTCTTGGTCGACCAGCCGCGCCGGAACACCTCGTCGGCGTCGGCGGGGTCGATGCCGGCGCCGGTGTCCGCGACGCGCAGCAGCAGCTCGCCGTCGGCGGCGCTCGCGGTCACGGTGACGCGGGCCCGCTCGCTGCCCTGGGCCGCGTCGACGGCGTTGTCGATCAGATTGCCCAGGACCGTGACCAGGTCGCGGGCCGGCAGGGTGTCGGGGAGCAGGCCGTCGTCGATACGGCTGTCCTCGGCGAGGACCAGCTCCACCCCGCGCTCGTTCGCCTGGGCCGCCTTGCCCAGCAGGAGAGCGGCCAGTACCGGTTCCGCGACGGCGTCGACCACCTGGTCGGTCAGGGCCTGGGCGAGTTCCAGCTCGGCCGTGGCGAACTCCACCGCCTCGTCCACCCGGCCCAGCTCGATCAGCGAGACCACGGTGTGGAGGCGGTTCGCCGCCTCGTGGGCCTGGGAGCGCAGAGCCTGGGTGAAGCCGCGCTCGGAGTCCAGCTCGCCGGAGAGCGCCTGGAGTTCGGTGTGGTCCCGCAGGGTGACGACGGTGCCGCGCCGCCCGCCGCTGGAGACCGGCCGGGTGTTGACGACCACGATCCGGTCGGCGGTCAGGTGCAGCTCGTCCACCCGAGGCTCGCCGGCCAGCAGCGCACCGGTGAGCGCAGCCGGCAGGCCCAGGTCAGCCACCCCGCGGCCGACCGCGTCGGGCGGCAGCCCGAGGAGCTCCCGGGCACCGTCGTTGACCAGAGCGATCCGGCGCCGCCCGTCGAGCATCAGCAGCCCCTCACGCACCGCGTGCAGGGTGGCCTGGTGGTAGTCGTGCAGCCGGCTCAGCTCGGCCGCGTTCATGCCGTGGGTGTGTCGCCGCAGCCGGGCGTTGATCACGTACGTACCGGCTCCGCCCAGGGCCACTGCGGCGAGGGCGACGCCGAGCAGGGCGGCCAGCTGGCGCCGGACCTGCGCGTCGATCCGCTCGACGGTGATGCCCGCACTCACCAGACCGATGATCTTCCGGCCGTCCTTGACCGGGGTGACGACCCGCACGGAGGGGCCGAGGGTGCCGGTGTAGATCTCGGTGAAGGTCTCCCCGGCCAGTGCGGGAGCGGTGTTACCGAGGAACTCCTCGCCGATGCGGCCCGGGTCGGGGTGCGTCCAGCGGATGCCCCGCGGATCCATGATCGTGACGAAGGCGACCGCGGAATCGCGGCGCACCTGCTCGGCGTACGGCTGGAGGGCGGCCGACGGATCCGGCCCCAGGATGGCGGAGCGTACGGACGGTGCGTACGCCACCGCCCGCGCGACCGCCGCCGCCTGCCGCCGTGCCGACTCCTCGGCCTGGCGGTGGGCGGTGAGGTAGCCGAACACCGCGCAGCCCGCCACGACAACGGCCACCAGCACGACCTGCATCGCGAAGAGCTGGCCGGCCAGGCTGCGGGGACGGGGGACGCGCACGCCTCCAGTGTGCCTGTCGTACGTGGCGTGAACTCAATGCACGTAAGGGTGACCACGATCACAGCCCGTTGGATAGTCACCGGGACCGACCAGGACGTGAGCCGCACGTACTGCGCGTATCCGACGTATCGAGTCGAGGAGGCCCCCGTGACTGCCACTGTGTCCGCGAAGCGGGACCGTACCCACTATCTGTATCTGGCCGTGATCGGCGCGGTGCTGCTCGGCATCGCTGTGGGGTTCGCCGCCCCGGGGGTCGCCGTCGAGCTGAAGCCGATCGGGACCGGCTTTGTGAACCTGATCAAGATGATGATCTCCCCGGTCATCTTCTGCACGATCGTGCTGGGCGTCGGCTCGGTCCGCAGGGCCGCCAAGGTCGGCGCGGTCGGCGGTCTGGCCCTCGGCTACTTCATGCTGATGTCGACCGTCGCGCTCGCCATCGGCCTGGCGGTCGGCAACCTGCTCGACCCGGGCTCGGGCCTGCACCTGACCGACGCGGCCCGCAGCGCCGGCGAGCAGCAGGCCGACGGCGCGGCGGCCTCCACCGAGGAGTTCCTGCTCGGCATCATCCCGACCACGCTCGTCTCCGCGCTCACCGGCGGCGAGGTGCTGCAGACCCTGCTGGTGGCGCTGCTCGTCGGCTTCGCGCTGCAGGCCATGGGCGAGACGGGCGCCCCGGTGATCCGGGGGATCGAGCACGTCCAGCGGCTGGTGTTCCGCGTGCTGGCCATGATCATGTGGCTGGCCCCGGTCGGCGCGTTCGGCGCGATCGCGGCGGTGGTCGGCCAGACCGGCATCGACGCGCTCAAGTCGCTGGCCGTCATCATGATCGGCTTCTACGTCACCTGCGCGCTCTTCGTCTTCGTCGTCCTGGGCGCCATCCTCCGGCTGGTGGCGGGGGTGAACCTCCTCTCCCTGCTGAAGTACCTGGGCCGGGAGTTCCTGCTCATCCTGTCCACCTCCTCGTCCGAGTCGGCGCTGCCGCGTCTGATCGCGAAGATGGAGCACCTGGGCGTCAGCAAGCCGGTCGTCGGCATCACCGTGCCGACCGGCTACTCCTTCAACCTCGACGGCACGGCGATCTATCTGACGATGGCGTCGCTCTTCATCGCCGAGGCGATGGGCAACCCGCTCTCCGTGGGTGAGCAGATCTCGCTGCTCCTCTTCATGATCGTCGCCTCCAAGGGCGCGGCGGGCGTCACCGGGGCGGGGCTCGCGACTCTCGCCGGCGGGCTGCAGTCGCACCGTCCCGAGCTGGTCGACGGTGTGGGCCTGATCGTCGGAATCGACCGCTTCATGAGTGAGGCGCGTGCCCTCACCAACTTCGCGGGCAACGCGGTGGCGACGGTCCTGGTCGGTACCTGGACGAAGGAGATCGACAAGGCACGGGTGGGCGAGGTGCTGGCCGGCCGGGTGCCCTTCGACGAGCGCACGCTGCTGGACGACGGACACGGCCCCGCAGTCCAGGACGTACCGGCGCAGCGCGAGGAGACCGAGAAGACGTCGGTCTCGGCCTGATCCCGCGCGGGTTGTTCCCGGCCGGGGGACTCCGGGTGGTCGGACGGCGCGCGGTGCCCAAGGCTGAACGTGACCGCACCGGCGGAACATCGCGAGAACGGGAGAGTCGGATGCCGAAGTACCTGGTCCAGGCGAGCTACACCGCGGAGGGAGCCAAGGGGCTGATCGCCGAAGGCGCGAGCGGCCGCCGCTCCGCGGTGGAGAACGTGGTCGCGTCGTGCGGCGGCACACTCGAATCGATGTACTTCGCGTTCGGCGACGACGATCTGTACTGCCTCCTCGACATGCCCGACGACGTGTCGATGGTCGCCACCGCCCTGGCGACCCGCGCCGGCGGAGCCGTCCGGTCCAGGATCGTCCCGCTGATCACGGTCGAGGACATGGACGCGGCCGCCAGGAAGAAGGTGGACTACCGGGCCCCCGGCGCCTGACCGTGGCGGACGGGGGCCGCGACGACGGGACCGTGGGGATGGTCCCGTCGCCGCGCTGCCTGTGGTCCGGCCCGGACAGGCACCCCTCCGGTCAGCCGAAGGGGATGCGTACGACGGACTGGTTGCCGATGCCGACGGTGCTGGCGCCGTTGCCGATGGCGTTCCAGACCTCGACGCGGACCCTGCCGTTCACCAGGTCGCCGTGCGAACCGGTGGACGACTTCAGGCCTCTGCCCTGGGTGTAGTGCTCATAGCCGGGCACGGGATCGGTGGCGAAGTAGTGGAACGTCTCCGTACGATCCCAGCTGCCGTCCCCCGTCCGGTCGTAACTGATCCTGATTTGCTGCCCGTTGGCGACCGTCGAGCCCGCGTCCACGAACAGATCGAACTCGCTGGTCCCGCCGGTGTACTTCCCGGTGATCCCGGCGGAGGTGAAGGTCTGCGGGCTGTGCGGGGTCCCGTCGTGGTTGGCGCCGCCCGCCGAGGAGAGCGTCGCCGTCGAGGCCGACGCGGCCGCCGCACCCAGCCCGCCGCCGGAGCGGAGGTTCAGCGTGGCGGAGCCGGAGGGCGGGTCGGTCGGGTCAGGCGGGTCGGTGGGGTCCGGCGGGTCGGTCGGGTCGGTGCTGCCGCCGCCCCTGGTCCAGACGGCCACGTAGTCGACGAGCATCGGGTGGCCCGGGACGGTCGCGGCGGTCGGGGTACGGCCGGCCAGCGCGTCCGGGAAGGCGCCGCCGATGGCGACGTTGAGCAGGATGAAGTACCCGGCGTGGCTGGTCATGTTGTTCCAGGTGGCCGCGTCGAAGCGGTCCTGGCTGAGGCTGTGGAAGAGCTGGTCGTCCACGTACCAGCGCAACTGGTTCGGGGTGACGGCGCGGTCCCACTCGAAGCGGTAGGTGTGGAAGGCCGACTGGCAACTGGCGCCGGGACAGGGCCGGCTGTTCGCGAGGCCGCTGGTCTCGTTGCACGGACCGCCCGGGTTCACGCCGCAGTGCAGCACGCCCCAGACGGAGTTGAGCCCGTTGACGTTCTCCATGATGTCGAACTCGCCGATGGCCGGCCAGTTCCAGTAGTTCCCGCGGTACGGGGAGCCCAGTGCCCAGAAGGCCGGCCAGTAGCCGAGAGCAGCGTCACCGGTGACGTTGGGCATCTGGATGCGGCCCTCGATACGCAGGGTGCCGCCGGCCGGTGCCTTGAAATCGGCCCGCCTGGTCTCGATCCGGGCGGACGTCCAGTTGCCCGCGGCGTCCCGGAGCGGGGTGATGCGGAGATTTCCGTTGCCGTCGACGCTGAGGTTGCCGGGGGACGCGGTGTAGTTCTGGATCTCGCCGGTGCCCCAGTTTCCGGGGCCGCCGGGGTAACCGTGGCCAGTGTCGATCTGCCAGTCGGCGGCGGAGGGCAGGCTGCCGTTGGCACCGGTGAAGTCGTCGCTCCACTGGAGATTCCAGCCGGGGGCCGGGGGTACCGCGCCGCGCGCGGGGCCGGCTGTCATCAGCGCGGCCAGCCCGGCGAGGGCGGCGGCCACCGCGACAAGTGCGGCGAGGAGGGGATGTCTGCGGCTCGTGCTCAAGGAACACCTCCGGTGGGGGGTCGGGGTGGTGCGTGAGAGCGCTCCCATGGTTTTGTAGATGCACTCACCGGAGTCGTCAATGGCTTGAACCGCTTAACTTCTTGAAGGCACCGCGGAGGTCAACTCCGCTGCTCGGCCTTCTTCGCGCAGCTCTGGGCGACGGTGTCGGCGAAGGCACGGGCGAGCGGGGTGAGGGCGTCCCAGCGGCGAACGGCCCAGCCGACCTGGAGCGGGGGAAGCGCGGGGATGGGGACCAGGCGGAGGGGGCCGTCGTTGCCGGGCATCGGCCAGCCGGGCAGGGCGGGTACGACGGCGTGGCCGAGGCCGAGTTCGGCGAGCAGCAGGGCCGTGTCCCAGTCGGCGACGCTGGTGTCGGAGCTGGCCCGGATGCCCAGCTCGGCGAAGGCCGCATCGAGCCGGGTCCCGGAGGTGGAGTTCTGCGGCAGCCGTACGAGGCGGATGTCCGCGAGGTCGGCCACATCGATGCGCCGCCGGCCCGCGAGCGGGTCGTCGGCGCGGACGGCCAGCACCCAGGGCAGGTCGACGACAGGCCGTTGCTCGATGCCGCGCACCGTGCCGCCGATGGTGATCCAGGCCAGGTCCAGATTGCTGGCGATCAGGGCGTCGAAGCAGCTGCGGCTGGAGTTCTCGGTCTGGAACTCCAGGCTCACCTTCGGGTAGCGCCGGCGGAACCCGGCGACCGCCTCGGCCATGAAATGCCGGACCGTTGTCGCGCCGGTCGTGATCCGCACGGAACCGTTCTCCCCGCTGACGAGATCCCCGAGGCGCCGCAGCGCGAGGTCCAGACCGGCGATCCCGTCGGCGGCGGCGTCGCGCAGGATGCGGCCCGCCGGGGTGGGCACGACCCCCCGCGGCTGACGCTCCAGCAGGCGCAGCCCGGTCTCCCGCTCCAGCCGCTTCACATGCTGGCTCACCGCCGACTGCGTACAGTCCAGGTCCCGGGCCACGGCACTGAGGCTCCCGGCCCGGCACACGGCCACGAACACGCGCAGGTCATCCAGAGTCATACCCCAAGCTACAGCTTGGAGTTCGCGAGAAATCCCCAGGATTGACTGGGGTCCCCCGCTCCACGAAGATCGACGCAGGGCCCAGGCGGCAACCCGTCCGGTGTCTTCGCCCGGGTCCGGACTCAGGCGAAGACACCGGACGGGTGCCGACCGCGCCTCGCGGCGGTTCTCGCGGCGGTTCAGTGGATGAAGGAGTAGCTCCGCCACGGCGGAGTGCCCGGGGCAGTGGTGTCGGACAGCCTCGTGGCCACGTACGTCCCGCCGTCCTCCGTCACCCTCTTGCAGTCCGGGGTCCGGTACAGCACGAGGTCGACCAAGGTGTTGTTGACCACGTGCGTGGCCCCCCTGGCTCCGAGGGACTGGCACCCCTTCACGGGAGGGTTGCTGATCGTGATGGCGTGCTCCTCCTCGCCGGCGTTCATGGTGCCCACCGCGGTCCGGCCGAGCCCCGAACAGCCGGTGGCGGCGAGCAGCAGCAACGCGGCCCCGGTGACGACGCCGAGACGCCGGTGATGTCGATCGGACATGGGCGGTCCTCGTCTCTGCGGAGCGGTCCTGCCCCCACGCTGCCGCGTACGGCCTCACGCGGCATCCGATGCGCACCCAGTCGGATGAATCGCTTCACGCCGGCCGGAGCCAGACCGTCGCCAGCGGCGGCAGCGTCAGCTGGAGGCTGACCGGGCGGCCGTGCGACGGTACCGATTCCGGCTTGAGCGGGTCCGGGTTCAGGACGTCGCTGCCGCCGTACCGCGCGGCATCGGTGTTGAGGACCTCCGTCCAGGCGGGGGACTGCTCCGGTACGCCGAGCCGGTACTCGTGCCGCACCACCGGCGAGAAGTTGCTGACGGACAGCAGCGGCGCGCCGTCCTTGGCGAAGCGCAGGAACGCGAAGACGTTGTCCTCCGCCGCGTCGCCGTCGACCCAGGCGAAGCCCTCGGGAACGGTGTCCCGCTGCCAGAGCGCCGGCGAGGCGGTGTACGCGGTGTTGAGATCACGGAGCAGGTCGCGGACACCCCGGTGGTCGGACTCGGCCGAGTACGACGGATCGAGCAGCCACCAGTCGGGCCCGTGCCCCTCCGACCACTCCGCGCCCTGTGCGAACTCCTGCCCCATGAACAGGAGTTGCTTGCCGGGATGGGCCCACATGAAGCCGAGATACGCCCGGTGGTTGGCGCGCTGCTGCCACCAGTCGCCGGGCATCTTGCTCACCAGCGCCTGCTTGCCGTGCACGACCTCGTCGTGGGAGATGGGCAGGACGTAGTTCTCGCTGTACGCGTACACCATCGAGAACGTCATCTCGTGGTGGTGGTACTTGCGGTGCACGGGCTCCTTGGAGACGTACTCCAGCGAGTCGTGCATCCAGCCCATGTTCCACTTCAGGCCGAAGCCGAGACCGCCGAACCCGCCCGGTCCGACATGGTGGGTGGCGCGGGTGACCCCGTCCCAGGCCGTGGACTCCTCGGCGATCGTGACGACACCGGGGCACCGGCGGTAGACGGTGGCGTTCATCTCCTGGAGGAACGCCACGGCGTCCAGGTTCTCCCGCCCGCCGTGCACGTTCGGCGTCCACTCGCCGTGCTCACGCGAGTAGTCGAGGTAGAGCATCGACGCGACCGCGTCCACGCGCAGCCCGTCGATGTGGAACTCCTGGCACCAGTAGACCGCGTTGGCGACCAGGAAGTTGCGGATCTCCTTGCGGCCGTAGTCGAACTCCAGGGTGCCCCAGTCCGGGTGGGCGGCCCGCCCCGGGTCCGTGTGCTCGTACAGCGGCCGGCCGTCGAACTCGGCGAGCGCCCAGTCGTCCTTGGGGAAGTGCGCCGGCACCCAGTCGACGATCACGCCGATTCCGGCCCGGTGCAGCGCGTCGACGAGGTACCGGAAGTCGTCCGGGGTGCCCATCCGGGACGTCGGGGCGTAGAAGCCGGTCACCTGGTAGCCCCAGGAGCCGCCGAACGGGTGCTCGGCGACCGGCATCAGCTCGACGTGCGTGAACCCGAGGTCCTTGACGTACGCGGGGAGTTGGGCGGCCAGCTGCCGGTAGGTGAGACCGGGCCGCCAGGATCCGAGATGGACCTCGTAGACGGACAGCGGCGCCTCGTGCACCGGCACCTCCGCGCGCCTCGCCATCCAGTCGCCGTCGTGCCACACATGGTGGGAGGCGGTGACGACAGAGGCATTCGCCGGCGGCACCTCGGTGCGGCGGGCCATCGGGTCGGCGCGCATGGTGTGGCTGCCGTCCGGGCGGGTGATGTCGAACTTGTACAGCGCGCCCTCGCCCACCCCGGGCACGAACAGCTCCCACACGCCGGAGGCGCCGAGCGAGCGCATCGGCAGACCGGTGCCGTCCCAGTAGTTGAAGTCCCCGGCGATCCTGACTCCGCGGGCGTTGGGCGCCCAGACGGTGAAGCGCGTGCCGGTGACGTCCTGGTGGACCATGGGCTCGGCGCCCAGCGCCTGCCACAGCTCCTCGTGCCGGCCCTCCCCGATGAGGTGCAGGTCCAGTTCGCCGAGGGAGGGCAGGAAGCGGTACGGGTCGTGCAGCTCCACCTCGTTGTCGTCGTAGGTGACGAGGAGTTTGTACTCCGGGACGGCCCGCAGGGCCGGCAGGACCCCGGAGAACAGACCGTCGCCCTCGTCGTGGAGCTCGGCACGCAGCCCCTTGGCGACGACGACGACCCCCTGGGCGTACGGACGCAGGACTCGGATCGCGACACCGCCGCGCACGGTGTGCGCACCGAGGATCGCGTGCGGATCGTGGTGCGCGCCGGCGAGCAGCCGGTCCCGGTCCTCCTGCGCGATCGGCGGCGCGGGCCGCACCCCCCGGCTCGCGGTACGCCGCGGCCGGACCTTGGCGGGCGGTGCGGACGAAACCGTCTGCGCTAGCGGCGCGGACTGCTCGGACGGGTCGGGCTGACTGCGGGACGGCTGACGGGCGGTCACGGGTGCGGCCTCCTCGGGGGGCTCTGAGCGGGGGCGGGGGCGGTGGGGGTGGCGGACACCGGCTCGGCGAGGCGGCGGACCGCCGCCATGGGAACCGGCAGCCAGTCGGGGCGGTGCCGGGCCTCGTAGAGCACCTCGTACACCGCCTTGTCGGTTTCGTACGCGCGCAGCAGCTCGCCCTCGTCGCGCGGGTCGGTGCCGGAGGACTCGGCGTACCCCTCGCAGAACGCGGCGCGGCAGTGCACCGCCCACTGCGGGTCCCACGGCTGGTGGGAGCGGGCGGCGTAGTCGAACGAGCGGAGTATGCCGGCGACGTCGCGCACCGCCGGCTGCGGGCGGCGGCGCTCGGCGAGCGGGCTGGCCGGCTCGCCCTCGAAGTCGATCAGGGCCCACCGGCCGCCTCCACCGCCTTCGCCGGGGGAGGCGCCGCCGGCGGCCCGCAGGGTCTGCCCGAGGTGCAGGTCGCCGTGGACGCGCTGGGCCGGCCAGGCGCGGCCGCTGCCGCCCAGCGCGGCGAGGGCGTCGAAGGCGGTCCGCAGGCCGGGCTCGTACGGCCGCAGGGCCGGGACGGCCTGTGCGGTGGCGGCGAGGCGGGCGGTCATCTCGGCGGCCAGCTGCTCGGTCTGCTGCCGCCGCAGAGTGACGGTGGGCAGGGCGGCGGCGAGCGCGAGGTGCACCTCGGCGGTGGCCCGGCCCAGTGCGCGGGCCTCGGCGCTGAAGTCGAGTCCCGCGCGCAGCATGCGCAGCGCGAGCTGCCAGCCGTCCTCCGAGCCGCGCAGATAGGGCTGGAGCACGCCGAGGGTGAGCGGTTCGCGCCCGTCGTCGTCGGCCTCGTACCAGGCGACCGGCGCGGGCACGCGTGCGCAGCCCTCCCGGGCGAGCGCGAGCGGCAGTTCCAGGTCCGGGTTGATGCCGTGGCCGACCCGGCGGAAGATCTTGAGGATGTACGAATCCCCGTAGATCAGTGAGGAGTTGGACTGCTCCACCGAGGCGAGCCGGGGCGCCAGCCCGGCCGGGATGGCGGCCGCCGGGGCGCGGTCGAAGCGCAGCGTGCCCAGCGTGCCGGGGGTGCGCAGGCGCTCCAGCAGCAGCGCGGCGAGGCGCGGATCGTGCAGGGCCTCGTAGACGGTATGCCCGGCCAGCGGCCCGTCCGGGACATGGCCGATGAGCGCGGACGCGAGTGACGGGGGCAGCGTCGGCCGCACGCCCAGCAGCAGCTGGTAGCAGTCGGCCGGCGGGTGCCCGCTCTGTCCGGGAAGCACCGGCTGCTGGGTCTGGACGAGCAGGTGTACCAGCCCGGGGGACGCGTGGACCGGCAGCAGTTCGGTCGCCGAGACCAGGGTGAACCCGGCGATGGGGCGGCCCTTCCCGGCGAACCACCGCTGCCGGGGCAGCCATTCGCGCAGGAGGGGAGTGAGCGAGGGCAGAAGGGCGGGTGAGGGTCGCGGCGCCCGGGTCGCGGGTCGCGCGCTCGTGCGACCCCGGGTGGATGCAGCCTCCGACATGGCATCGCGTCCTTTCCCCGGGCACACCACAGGATGCGCAGAGTGTCCCGGATTGCGGCAATGGCTGTCCGGCCGTGCGGGACGTGTCGGGTGAGGATGGTCCGTACAGGGAGAGTCGTTGACCCATTCGCGGCACGGTGTTTCGGCGAGCTGTTCAGTTCAGTCGCGGTATTCAGGATGAGTGCCCAGGGTGGGGCGGAGGAAACCGGCCCGCCCCGGGCATGTCCTGATGTGGCTGCCTGATGTGGCTGCCGCATACGGCTGCTGATGTGACGTCAGGACGGTGGAGGGCCCTCCGGTGGTGAGCCTGTCGACGATGATGCGGCCCTCGGGGATACCGTCTTCGGCGAGACGGCCTTCGACGGTGCGACCTTCGGTGTCTTGCGCAGCCGGAACCAGTAGAAGCCGTGGCCCGCGAGGGTCAGCAGATAGGGCCACTCGCCGATGGCGGGGAACCGCACTCCGCCGATGAGCTCCACCGGGTGGCGGCCGTTGAAGGCCCGCAGATCCAGCTCCGTCGGCTGCGCGAACCGCGAGAAGTTGTGCACGCACAGGACCAGATCGTCCTTGTACTCGCGGAGGAACGCGATCACCGCCGGGTTGGAGGACGGCAGTTCCGTGTACGAACCCAGCCCGAACGCCGGGTTCTGCTTACGGATCTCGATCATCCGCCGGGTCCAGTGCAGCAGCGAGGACGGCGAGGACATCGAGGCCTCGACGTTGGTGACCTGGTAGCCGTAGACCGGGTCCATGATGGTCGGCAGGTACAGCCGTCCCGGATCGCAGGACGAGAAGCCCGCGTTGCGGTCGGGCGTCCACTGCATCGGGGTCCGCACCGCGTCCCGGTCGCCCAGCCAGATGTTGTCGCCCATGCCGATCTCGTCCCCGTAGTAGAGGATCGGCGAGCCGGGCAGCGACAGCAGCAGGGCGGTGAACAGCTCGATCTGGTTGCGGTCGTTGTCCAGCAGCGGGGCGAGTCGCCGGCGGATGCCGATGTTGGCGCGCATTCGCGGGTCCTTGGCGTACTCCGCGTACATGTAGTCGCGCTCTTCGTCCGTGACCATTTCGAGCGTCAGCTCGTCGTGGTTGCGCAGGAAGATGCCCCACTGGCAGCCGGATGGGATCGCCGGTGTCTTGGCCAGGATTTCCGAGACCGGGTAGCGGGACTCCCGCCGTACGGCCATGAAGATCCGCGGCATCACCGGGAAGTGGAACGCCATGTGGCACTCGTCGCCGCCCTCGCGGAAGTCACCGAAGTAGTCGACGACGTCTTCCGGCCACTGGTTGGCCTCCGCGAGCAGCACGGTGTCCGGGTAGTGCGCGTCGATCTCGGCGCGGACGCGCTTGAGCAGGTGGTGGGTGCGCGGCAGGTTCTCGCAGTTGGTGCCCTCCTCCGCGTACAGGTAGGGCACCGCGTCCAGCCGGAAGCCGTCGATGCCGAGGTCCAGCCAGAAGCGCAGCGCGGAGATGATCTCCTCCTGCACGGCGGGGTTCTCGAAGTTGAGGTCCGGCTGGTGGGAGAAGAAGCGGTGCCAGTAGTACTGCTTGCGCACCGGGTCGTAGGTCCAGTTGGAGGACTCGGTGTCGACGAAGATGATCCGGGCGTCCTGGAACTGCTTGTCGTCGTCGGCCCACATGTAGTAGTCGCCGTACGGGCCGTCCGGGTCGGACCGCGACTGCTGGAACCACTCGTGCTGGTCGCTGGTGTGGTTCATCACGAAGTCGATGATCACGCGCATGCCGCGCTGGTGTGCGGCGTCCACGAACTCCACGAAGTCGGCGAGGTCGCCGAACTCCGGGAGCACGGCGGTGTAGTCCGAGACGTCGTAACCCCCGTCCCGCAGCGGCGACTTGAAGAACGGCGGCAGCCAGAGGCAGTCGACGCCCAGCCACTGCAGATAGTCGAGCTTGGCGGTGAGGCCCTTGAGGTCACCGACGCCGTCACCGTTGCTGTCCTGGAAGGAGCGCACGAGGACTTCGTAGAAGACCGCCCGTTTGAACCAGTCGGGATCACGGTCCTTGGCCGGTGTGTCCTCGAACTTGTCGTGGACAGGCTCATTGACGATCATGATGTGGGTGACCCTCCGATCGGCGGGGACGGTCGCAGGACCAGGACGTGCGCGGGCGTGACACCCGGCTCGAGGCGCACATAGTTGGCCCTGCCCCAGTGGTAGGTCTCGCCGGTGAGCTCGTCGCGCACCGGGACGGTCTCGTGCCATTCGAGGCCGAGATCCGGCATGTCCAACGAGACCGTCGCCTCCTGGGTGTGGTGCGGGTCGAGGTTGACGACCACCAGAACGGTGTTCGAACCCGACCTCTTCGAGTACACGATCACCGCCTCGTTGTCGGCGTGGTGGAAGTGGAGGTCGCGCAGCTGCTGAAGTGCCGGGTTGCGGCGCCGCAGCCGGTTGAGCGTGGTGATCAGCGGAGCGATGGTGCGGCCCTCGCGCTCGGCCGACTCCCAGTCGCGCGGCCTCAGTTGGTACTTCTCCGAGTCCAGGTACTCCTCGCTGCCCTCCCGTGCCGGGGTGTTCTCGCACAGCTCGTACCCGGCGTAGACACCCCAGGCGGGGGAGAGGGTGGCGGCGAGGACCGCCCGTACCTCGAAGGCCGGCCGGCCGCCCTCCTGGAGGTAGGCGTGCAGGATGTCCGGCGTGTTCACGAAGAAGTTGGGCCGCATGTACGAAGCGGACTCGCCGGACAGCTCGGTGAGGTAGTCGGTCAGCTCCTGCCTGGAGTTGCGCCAGGTGAAGTACGTGTACGACTGCTGGAAGCCGACCGCCGCCAGGGCGTGCATCATCGCGGGGCGGGTGAAGGCCTCGGCCAGGAAGACGACATCGGGGTCGGTCCGGCCGATGTCCGCGATCACCTTCTCCCAGAAGACCACCGGTTTGGTGTGCGGATTGTCGACCCGGAAGATCCGGACCCCGTGGTCCATCCAGAAGCGCAGCACGCGCACCGTCTCGGCCACCAGGCCGGGCATGTCCCGGTCGAACGCGATCGGGTAGATGTCCTGGTACTTCTTCGGCGGGTTCTCGGCGTACGCGATGGTGCCGTCGGCCCGGTGGTGGAACCACTCCGGGTGCTTCTCCACCCAGGGATGGTCGGGGGAGCACTGCAGGGCGAAGTCCAGCGCCACCTCCATCCGCAGGTCGCGGGCGCGGGCGACGAAGTCGTCGAAGTCCTCGATCGTGCCCAGGTCGGGGTGTACGGCGTCATGGCCCCCGGCCGGCGAGCCGATCGCCCACGGCACTCCCACGTCCCGCCGCCGGGCGGAGAGCGTGTTGTTGGGTCCCTTGCGGTGCGTGGTCCCGATGGGGTGGATGGGTGGCAGGTAGACCACGTCGAAGCCCATCGCCGCGACCGCCGGCAGCCGCTCGGCCGCGGTCCGGAAGGTGCCGCTGACCGGCGGCTTCCCCTTCTTCAGCACCGCGCCCTCGGAGCGCGGGAACAGCTCGTACCAGGAGCCGTACAGGGCCCGCCGGCGCTCGACGAGCAGCGGCAGCGGGCGGGAGGAGCTGACCAGTTCGCGCAGCGGATGGCGGACGAGCGCCGCCGTCGCCTCGGGGGCCAGCGCCGCGGCCAGCCGGGCGGCGGCCGGGCGGTCCTCGTCGCGCAGGGCGTCCACCGCGGCGAGTACGGCCTCGCGGCCCTCGCTCTTGGGCACCCCGGCGGCCGCGCGCTCGTACAGCTCGGCGCCCTCCGCGAGGACGAGCGCGGTGTCGAGTCCGGCCGGGATCTTGATCTGCGCGTGGTGCCGCCAGGTGGCGACCGGGTCGCTCCACGCCTCGACGGCGTACGTCCAGCGCCCCTCGGCGTCCGCGGCCACCTCCGCCCCCCACCGGTCGGTCCCCGGCGAGAGCTCGCGCATCGGCGTCCAGGGGCCGGGCCGGCCCGCCGGATCGCGGAGCACCACATTGGCGGCCACCGCGTCGTGGCCCTCGCGGAAGACGGTCGCCGTGACCTGGAAGACCTCACCCACCACCGCCTTCGCCGGCCTTCTGCCGCAGTCGACGAGGGGACGGACGTCCAGGACGGGAATGCGACCGATCATGGAATCACCTGATGGCTCTGATGCGGGCGCGGCCGATTGGCCACGTTTGGGAGGTTTGCCTCTTTCTAGCTGCTCCGTTGGCGACTGACGGGCTACGGGCATGGCCGCTCCTGTCCGCGTTCACTCGGGTGGCGGGAATCAGGGTGCGCTGGGTGCGTGCTTCGGTGCGTACCGGAGGAGCCTTCCCCGGCAGTTCGGCGCCCAAATCCGGTGCTTCGTTAACTACCGGTGCGTAACGGTTCCGCCCGGCCAACGGGGGCGCACCGGCAGACCCAGGGGGTGTCTTCCGGGTCATGCCGGGCCGGCGACGCCTGGCACCGCGCCTCGCCGCGTTGTCGTCGGTCGCCGACGCTCCGCGTCGACTCCCTCCTCCGCCTTGCGATTCACGGCCCCAGACGCCGCCGGCTGATCCGGCCTGACCCGGAAGACACCCCCTCGCTGCGCCCCTGCGCCGTGGTTGCCCCGGCCCGTCGCCGCTAACGTCGGGGGGTGAAGCCCGGGTGCACATCGTGGTGCGTCCGCTGTGATTCGTACTTCCCCTGCAAAGGTGGACACGTGAAGGCCATTCGTCGATTCACCGTGCGCCCCGTCCTGCCGGAATCCCTACGACCCCTCAGCGACCTCGCGCGAAACCTGCGCTGGTCCTGGCACGCCGAGACCCGCGAGCTGTTCCAGTCCGTCGACCCCGAGGGCTGGCAGACAGCGGGCGGCGACCCCGTACGACTCCTCGGAGCCGTGCCCGCCGCACGGCTGCGCGAACTCGCGCAGGACCGCCGCTTCCTGCGCAGACTGACCGCCGCCGCCGACGACCTGGACGACTATCTGCGCGGCAGCCGCTGGTACCAGTCCCAGGACGCCACCGGCGCCGAACTCCCCGCCGCCGTCGCCTACTTCTCGCCCGAGTTCGGAATCACCGCGGCCCTGCCCCAGTACTCCGGCGGACTCGGCATCCTCGCCGGCGACCACCTCAAGGCGGCCAGCGACCTCGGCGCCCCGCTCATCGGCGTCGGACTGCTCTACCGTCACGGCTACTTCCGCCAGTCGCTGTCCCGCGACGGGTGGCAGCAGGAGCACTACCCCGTCCTCGACCCGAACGAGCTGCCGGTCTCCCTGCTCCGGGAGGACGACGGCACCCCCAGCCGGGTCTCCCTCGCCCTCCCCGGCGGCCGCTCGCTGCGCGCCCACATCTGGCACGCCCGCGTCGGCCGGGTCCCGCTGCTCCTCCTCGACTCGGACGTCGACGACAACGACCCCGGCGAGCGCGACGTCACCGACCGGCTCTACGGCGGCGGCAGCGAGCACCGGCTGCTCCAGGAAATGCTGCTGGGGATAGGGGGTGTCCGCGCGGTACGCACGTACTGCAGGCTCACCGGCCACCCCGCGCCCGAGGTCTTCCACACCAACGAGGGCCACGCCGGCTTCCTCGGCCTGGAACGCATCCGCGAACTGTCCGGGGACGGGCTCGACTTCGACCCCGCCCTGGAGGCGGTCCGGGCCGGGACCGTCTTCACCACGCACACCCCCGTTCCGGCCGGCATCGACCGCTTCGACCGCGAGCTGGTCGCCCACCACTTCGGTGACGACGGCGAGCTGCCGGGCGTCGACGTCGAGCGGATCCTTCAGCTCGGCATGGAGACCTACCCCGGCGGCGAGCCCAACCTGTTCAACATGGCGGTCATGGGCCTGCGGCTCGCCCAGCGCGCCAACGGCGTCTCCACCCTGCACGGAGCCGTCAGCCGGGAGATGTTCGCCGGCCTCTGGCCCGGCTTCGACCCCGCGGAGGTCCCGATCACCTCCGTCACCAACGGGGTGCACGCGCCCACCTGGGTGGCCCCGGAGATCTTCCGGCTCGGCGCCCGGCAGATCGGCGCCGGCCGGGCCGAGGACGCCCTCTCGGTGGGCGGCTCGCAGCGCTGGGACGCGGTCGCCGACATCGCCGACGGCGAGATCTGGGACGTGCGGCGGGTGCTGCGCGAACAGCTGGTGCACGAGGTACGGGACCGGCTTCGGGCGTCCTGGCGGCAGCGCGGCGCCGGCTCCGCCGAGCTGGGCTGGATCGACGGGGTACTGGACCCGGACGTCCTCACCATCGGCTTCGCGCGCCGCGTCCCCTCGTACAAGCGGCTCACGCTCATGCTCCGGGACAAGGACCGGCTGATGGACCTGCTGCTCCACCCGACGCGGCCGGTCCAGATCGTCGTCGCGGGCAAGGCCCATCCGGCGGACGACGGCGGCAAGCGGCTTGTGCGCGAGCTGGTGCGGTTCGCCGACGACCCGCGGGTCCGGCACCGGATCGTCTTCCTGCCGGACTACGGCATGGCGATGGCGCAGCGGCTGTACCCGGGCTGCGACGTCTGGCTGAACAACCCGCTGCGCCCGCTGGAAGCCTGCGGCACCAGCGGAATGAAGGCCGCGCTCAACGGCTGCCTCAACCTGTCCGTCCTGGACGGCTGGTGGGACGAGTGGTTCGGTCCCGACTTCGGCTGGGCGATCCCGACCGCCGACGCCGCCGGAACCGACGACGACCGCCGGGACGACCTGGAGGCGCATGCCCTGTACGAGCTGATCGAACAGCGGGTCGCCCCCCGCTTCTACGACCGCGCCGACAGCGGCCTGCCGGAGCGCTGGATCGAGATGGTCCGTCAGACACTCGCCTCGCTCGGCCCGAAACTGCTGGCCGGACGCATGGTGCGGGAGTACGTG
The DNA here is from genome assembly GCF_053763515.1 of Streptomyces mabaensis. Taxonomy (NCBI): domain Bacteria; kingdom Bacillati; phylum Actinomycetota; class Actinomycetes; order Kitasatosporales; family Streptomycetaceae; genus Streptomyces; species Streptomyces mabaensis. The sequence goes on along the minus strand of NZ_JBSOPZ010000022.1, from coordinate 63,063 downwards.
GAGCGGCTGTACGCCCCGGCCGCGCGCGCCCACCGCGCCCTGGACCCGGAGGCGGCCCGCGAGCTGGCCGCGTGGAAGGTCCGGGTGCGTGGCGCCTGGCCGCGGGTCGCGGTCGACCATGTGGAGGCGCTGGCGGCGACCGCAGTCAACGGCACGGCCGAACTCGGATCGACGCTGGCCCTGCGGGTGCGGGTCGCGCTCGACGGGCTCCAGCCCGAGGACGTCGAAGTGCAGGCCGTCGCCGGCCGGGTCGACACCGCGGACCACATCACGGACGCGCAGACCTTCCCGCTCAAGCCGGCCTCCGGCCCCGACCTGGAGGGCAACTGGCTGTACGAGGGCCCGCTCGCCCTCGACCGTACGGGCCCGTACGGCTACACGGTCCGGATCCTGCCGGCTCATCCGCTGCTGGCGACGAGCGCCGAACTCGGACTGGTCGCCGTGCCGTCCGAGGCGACGGGGGAGGCGGCGGGCGTACTGATGCGGTGACGCGCGCCGCTGACGGACTGGAACTGCCCGGGGGAACGGTGATCCGTTCCCCCGGGCAGGGTCTTTTGTCGGGTCGGTCAGGCAGGTCAGGTGGGTTGGTGGGGTCGGGTCAGAAGGTCAGCTTCCAGCTGTTGATGTAGCCCGTGTCCTGGGCGTACACGTCCTGCACCCGCAGCTTCCAGGCGCCGCTCGCGGCCTCCGAGGAGGCGTTGACGGTGTAGGTCGCGACCACGTTGTCCGCGGAGTCCGAGGAGCTGGAGTTCTTCAGCCGGTAGGCCGTCCCGTCGGGCGCCAGCAGGTCGATGACCAGGTCACCGCGCCAGGTGTGGACGATGTTGACATCGACCTTCAGCGTGCTCGGGGCGTTGCCCGCGCGGCTGACGTTGATCGTCGAGGTGCCGGTGCCCCGGTCGGGGATGGCGACGTCCGTGGTGTTCTCGAAGACGTTGCCGCCACCGACGGGGTTGATGGTCCACGCGAAGGTCGCCGTACCGGTCTTGTTGGCCGAGTCGGTCACCGTGACCGTGGTGTTCGAGGTGCCGGCCGTGGTCGGGGTGCCGGAGATCAGGCCGGTGGAGGCGTTGATCGACAGGCCGGCCGGGAGGCCGGTCGCCGCGTAGCTCAGCGCGCCCGTGTTGGAGCTGCTGGCCTGGATCTGCAGGCTGGCGGCGGTGCCGACGGTGCCCGTCTGGGCGCCCGGGTTCGTGACGCTGACGCCGTCCGCGACCCGGCTGCCGACGTTGATCGCGGCCCACGCGTTGGCGGTGTTGTTGTACGTCGTCGAGCCCATGCCGTACAGGTCGGCGGCGGCCTGGAGGGTGGCCGTACGGGCGGCCGCGTAGTTGGTGTTGGAGGTGAACAGGCCGGTGGTCAGCGCCCGGAACCAGATCTTCTCGGCGGCGGCGCGGCCGATCGGGGTCACCGGGAGGCCGTCGGAGGTCGGGGAGTCGTAGGAGACGCCGTTGACGACCTTGGGGCCGCTGCCCTCGGAGGCCAGGTAGAACCAGTGGTTGGCCGGGCCCGAGGAGTAGTGGACGTCGATCGAGCCGATGCCCGAGTACCAGGCGTCCTTGGACTTGCCGTCGCGGCTGGGCTTGTCCATGTAGCGCAGCGGGGTGCCGTTGCCGTTGATGTCGATCTTCTCGCCGACGAGGTAGTCGCCGACGTCCTGGGAGTTGTTGGCGTTGAACTCCACGGCGGCGGCGAAGATGTCGGAGGTGGCCTCGTTCAGGCCGCCGGACTCACCGCTGTAGACGAGCTTGGCGGTGACCGAGGTCAGACCGTGCGTCATCTCGTGCGCGGCGACGTCGATCGAGGTCAGCGGCTTGGCGTTGCCGGCGCCGTCGCCGTACGTCATGCAGAAGCAGGAGTCCTGCCAGAAGGCGTTGACGTAGTTGTTGCCGTAGTGGACCCGGGTGTAGGGGGCCACGCCGTCGTTGCGCAGGCCGTTGCGGCCGTGCACGTTCTTGTAGTAGTCCCAGGTCAGCGCGGCGCCGTAGTGGGCGTCGGCGCCCGCGGTCTCCAGGTTGGACGGCTGGCCGTTGCCCCAGATGTCGTCCGGGCCGGAGAAGAGCGTTCCGGTGCCGGAGGTGCCGCGGTTGAGGTTGTACGTCCTGTGGTTGCCGCGGCCGGCGTCGGTGAGCGTGTAGTTGCTGCCGGACTGCGAGGTCCCCAGCGTGACCTGGCCGCTGTACTGGGTGTTGCCCGTGCCGTTCGCGACCGCCTGGTACTCGTACAGCTTCGCGCCGGTCTCGGCGTGCGTGATGACGTGCAGTTCGTTGGGCGTGCCGTCGTGCTGGAGGCCGCCGACGACGGTCTCGTACGCGAGGACCGGCGTACCCTGTGCGGCCCAGATGACCTTGCGCGGGGCGCGGGTGGCGTCGGTCGCCCTGGAGCCCTCGGCCTTGGCCGAGGAGAGCGCCTGCTTCTCGGCGGTCGCGGCGGCGACGGCCGGGGAGGTGTCGGCGACCTTGATCTGACGCTGGTTGGCCCTGTTGACGAACTCCGTCCGCCCGGCCTTCGTCTCATGGACGGTCAGGTCACCGCCGAGGACGGGCAGGCCGTCGTACGTGCGCTCGTAGAAGGTGTGCGTCGACCCGTCGACGTCCTGGGTCACCTCGCGGACGACGAGCCGCTCCTTGGCCCCGAGGCCGAGTTCCTTGGCGGTCTGCGCCTTGGTGGCGTTGGCCTCGGCTATGAGGGCCGCCCGCTGGGCGGGGGTGAGCTTGGCGGGCAGGGCGCCGGGGTTGGGCTCGGCGGCGGCCGGTGCGCGGCCCGACGGGTTGTCGGCGGTGGCGGTGCCGGCCTGGATGCCGACGGCGAGCATGGCCGCGGCGGCGACGAGCGCGCCGATGGCGGTGCCGCGCCGATGGGGGGTGGGTCTCAACGCAGACTCCTTCAAAGGGGGGTTCCGGATGGCTGGGTGGGCCTCCGGTCAGATCAGGCAGTGCGGAGAATCGGGAGAAGAGTCCCACCCGTATTGACCTGATGTCAGGAGCGCGTCAAAGGATTGGCCGGAAATCGTCCGTTGTCCGAATAGCCGCGTCCGCTATGCGTACGGGGTGGGCGCGGGGTGGGGGGGTGGGGGGGGGCGGTGCCCGGGGGCGGGAAGTGGGCCAAAACCCGGGGCCGCCCGGTTTGTGAGTATGGCGGGCCGCGTCTGCCTGTAAAGGGCGCTCCTGCGTCGCGTCGCTGCGCGATGGCCTCCGGCCCCCCTTGACAGCCAGCCGCGTCCCGCTGCTTGCGCTTTGTTGTCGGGCGGCCCCGGGAGCGGGGCCCCACCTGAGCCCCGGGAGTGGCGCGCGTTGCACGGTGGCCTCAGCCCGGTGGGTAGGGGCAAGACACGCGGCCACTTCGAGGGCTGCTGGCCCCGGCTTAGCGGCCGACGGCCGTCTGTTGGCCAACGGCAACGCCCAATCCGAGGTGGATTGACATCAAGCGGCCGAGGGGGCCCGCAGGCAGGCCACAAACCCCGTCAAATCGGACAGGATTGAGGCTTGGTGGACCCCTCATGCCGCCTGATGTCGCCACACCTCGGCCAGACCGGCCTGCCGACCGCATAGCGGGGGCCAAGACCCTCCCGGGCCTGCCGCGCGGCAATAACCCACCGGCCTGCGGCAGCTGAGCCGGGCCGGGCCCCGCGAGAAGATGCCGCCCGGCCCACCGGCCTGCGGCAGCTGAGCCGGGCCGGGCCCCGCGAGAAGATGCCGCCCGGCCCACCGGCCTGCGGCAGCTGAGCCGGGCCGGGCCCCGCGAGAAGATGCCGCCCGGCCCACCGGCCTGCGGCCGCTGAGCCGGGCCGGGCCCCGCGAGAAGATGCCGCCCGGCCCACCGGCCTGCGGCCGCTGAGCCGGGGCCGGGCCCATTCCGAGGCGATCGCGCACCACCCACTACCCGGTGGCCGCTGAGCCGGGGCCGGGCCCATGCCGAGGCGATCGCGCACCACCCACCACGCGGTGGCCGCTGAGCCGGGGCCGCGCCCATGCCGAGGCGACCGCGCACCACCCACCACCCGGTGGCCGCTGAGCCGGGGCCGGGCCCATCCCGGAGAGACCGCGTCCCGTAACCGCCCACCGGCCTGCGGCCGGGGGCCGGCCCGGGCCAATCGACCAGCAGTCCCGGGGCCCCGCTCCGGGGGCCGCCCCCTCAACAAGCAGTAGCGGTGGAGGGACGGGGGTCAAGGGTGGGCGCAGCCCATCGCGCAGCGACGCGACCGCAGGGAGCGCCCTTGACGCCCGGCCCGGAGCCGCCATCATCACCAACCGGGCGGCCCCCTCCCCGCGCTGCTCGCTCCCGGGCACGGATGTCACCCACCGGCCCGCGGCCGGCAGCGGACCGGGACCAACCGATAGGCGGCCCCCCACCCGAACCACCCGCTCCTGGATCAGAGGTTCCCCCTACACCACGCTCTCCCGCCACGCCCTGTGCAGCCCCGCGAAGCGGCCCGTACCCCCGATCAGTTCCGCCGGGGTTCCGTCCTCCACGATGCGGCCGCCCTCCATCACCAGGACCCGGTCCGCGATCTCCACCGTCGACAGGCGGTGGGCGATCACCACCGCCGTCCGGCCGCGCAGCACCGTGTGCATCGCGCGCTGCACCGCCTGCTCGCCCGGGATGTCCAGCGAACTCGTCGCCTCGTCCAGGATCAGTACCGCCGGGTCGGCGAGCAGCGCCCTCGCGAACGCCACCAACTGCCGCTGACCGGCCGAGATCCGGCCGCCCCTCTTGCGTACATCCGTGTCGTACGCCTCCGGCAGCGCGCTGATGAAGTCGTGCGCGCCGATCGCCTTCGCCGCCTGCTCGATCTCCTCGGCCGTCGCGTCCGGCCGGCCGATCGCGATGTTCTCGGCGACCGTGCCGGAGAACAGGAACGCCTCCTGCGTCACCATCACCACCCCCCGCCGCAGCTCCGGTACCGCCAGATCCCGCAGGTCCACCCCGTCGAGCAGGACCCTCCCCTCCGTCGGGTCGTAGAACCGCGCCAGCAGCTTCGCGAGCGTCGACTTGCCCGCGCCCGTCGACCCGACCACCGCGACCGTCTGCCCGGCCGGCAGGGTCAGACCGAACCGGGGCAGCACCTCCCCTCCCCGCCGGTACGCGAAGCGCACGTCCTCGAAGACCACCTCACGGCCCGGATGATCCGCACCGTGCGGCGGCAGCTGCTTCGGCGCGGCCGGCTCCGGGACGGTCGGCGTCTGCGCCAGCAGGCCGGCGATCTTCTCCAGCGACGCGCTCGCAGACTGGTACGAGTTGAGGAACATCCCCAGCCGGTCGATGGGGTCGTACAGCCGCCGCAGATAGAGCACCACGGCCGCCAGCACGCCGAGCGCGAGCGTCCCGGACGCGACCCGGTGCGCACCCCACAGCACGATCCCGGCGACCGCCGTGTTCGCGACCAGCCGGGAGCCGACCACATAGCGCGCCATCTCCAGCATGCCGTCGCCGTTGACCCGCTCGTGGTAGCGGTTGAGCGTACGGAACTCCGCGTCGTTCGCCCGCTCGCGGCGAAACGCCCGTACCGGCCGGATGCCGTTCATCGTCTCCGCGAACTTCACGATCACCGAGGCGATCGCAGTCGACCGGCTGCTGAACACCACCCCGACGCGCCGCTGATAGAGCCGCACCAGCAGATACAGCGGCACGAACGACACCACCGCCAGACCCCCCATGCCCAGATCCAGCCACAGCAGCATCGCCGAGATGTAGACGAACGCCAGCACCACCGCGATGAGTTCCTGGAGCCCCTCGCTGAGCAGTTCCCGCAGCGACTCCACATCCGTGGTGGAACGGGAGATCAGCCGGCCCGAGGTGTACCGCTCGTGGAAGTCCACGCTCAGCGCCTGCGCATGGCGGAAGATCCGCCCGCGCAGATCGAGCAGCACATCCTGGTTGACCCGCGCGGAGGTCCGGATGAACGCGTACTGGAACGCCCCAGAGCCGATCGAGCAGACCGCGTACCCCACCGCCACGGCGATGAGCGGCCCGTAGTCGTCGCGCCGCAGGGCCGGTACGCCCCGGTCGATGGCGTACGCGACGAGCAGCGGCCCCGCCTGCGCCGCGGCCTGTTGCAGCAGCAGGAGCAGCGCGGTCAGGCCGACCCGGGCGCGGCGCGGGCGGAGCAGCGAGCGCAGCAGCGCGCCGGTCGCGCCTTTCGGCGCGGGCAGCGCGTCCTGGTCGAACGGATCGCCCGCGGCCCGGCCGGCACCGCCGCCGCCGTGGGCCGGGTCCGGTTCCGCGCCGGCCGGCCGTTCGTCCTCCACCGTGGTGCTCATGCGTCCCCCTCGTCCTCGGCGCCGATGCCGGACCCCAAGCCGGACCCGGCGCCGGACATCAGCCGGGCGTACTCGGCATTGCCGCGCAGCAGTTCGTGGTGCGTGCCGACGGCGGCGATCCGGCCGCCGGAAAGCAGCGCGACGCGGTCGGCGAGCAGTACGGTCGACGGGCGGTGCGCCACGACCAGCGCGGTCGTGTCGGCCAGAACGCGCCGCAGCGCGGCCTCGACCAGCGCCTCGGTATGCACGTCCAGCGCGGAGAGCGGATCGTCCAGTACGAGGAAACGCGGCCGCCCCACGACCGCCCTGGCCAGCGCGAGGCGCTGCCGCTGCCCGCCGGACAGGCTCAGCCCCTGCTCGCCGACCTGGGTGTCGACGCCCTGCGGCAGCCGGTCGACGAATCCGGCCTGCGCGATGTCCAGCGCGCGCCCCAGCTCGGCGCCGTCGGCCCCACCGGAGGCACCGGCACCCATCAGGACGTTCTCCCCGACGCTCGCGGAGAAGAGAGTCGGCTCTTCGAACGCCACCGACACCAGCTCGCGCAGCCGCTCGCGCGGCATCGCCGCGATGTCCGCACCGTCCAGGGTGATCCGGCCCCCGGTCACCTCGTGCAGCCGCGGCACGAGCGCGGTGAGCGTGGTCTTGCCGCTGCCGGTGGCCCCCACGAGGGCCATGGTCTCGCCGGGCCGGATCCGCAGATCGATCCGCGCGAGTACGGGCGGGGAGTCGCCGGGAGCGTCGGGATACCGGAACCGGACCCCGTCGAAGACGAGTCCGTCCTCGGACCGGTGACCACCGGCCCCACCAGCCGCGTTTCCAGACCCCGAGTCCTGTTCCTCCTCCGCTTCCTCCTCCGCGTCCATGACCTCGAAGTACCGCTCCGTCGCCGTCGCCGCCTCCTGCGTCATCGCCAGCAGGAAGCCGATCGACTCCACCGGCCACCGCAGCGCCAGCGCCGTCGACAGGAAGGCCACCAGCGTGCCTGCCGAGAGGGAGCCGTCCGCGACCTGGATCGTGCCCAGGACCAGCGCCGCGCCGATGGCCAGCTCCGGCAGCGTCATGATCAGGCCCCAGATGCCCGCCAGCAGCCGGGCCTTGCCCAGTTCCGTCGCACGCAACCGCTCCGACAGGGCGCGGAAGGCGAGGGCCTGGCTGCGGTGGCGGCCGAAGCCCTTGATGATGCGGATACCGAGCACGCTCTCCTCGACGACGGTCGTCAGATCACCGACCTGGTCCTGCGCCTTCCGCGCGACCAGGAAGTACCGGCTCTCGAAGAGCGACAGGAGAATCACCAGCGGCACGACGGGCGCCAGTGTGACCAGCCCGAGGGTCCAGTCCTGGGTGACCAGGATGCCGAACCCGACCAGGATGGTCACCGCGTTGACCAGCAGGAAGGTCAGCGGGAAGGCGAGGAACATCCGGACCAGCATCAGGTCCGTCGTCCCCCGCGACAGCAACTGCCCCGACGCCCATCGGTCGTGGAAAGCCACCGGCAGCCGCTGCAGATGCCGGTAGAGGTCGGCCCGCATCCCCGCCTCGACGCCCGCCAGCGGCCGTGCGACCAGCCAGCGCCGGAGCCCGAAGAGGGCGGCCTCCGCGATGCCGAGCAGCAGCAGGAAGAGCGCCCCCAGCCACACCCCGCCGGGATCTCCCTCCGCGACCGGGCCGTCCACCATCCACTTGAGGACGAGGGGGATGACCAGGCTCAGGCAGGAGGCGAGGATCGCGGCAAATGCCGCGCTGAAGAGCCGCGTTCGTACCGGTCTCACGTAGGGCCACAGGCGCAGCAGGGAACGTACGGCCGACCGGTCTCTGGGGGCTGAGCGTGTTTCGGGCATCAGGTGCGAGCCTAGAGTTCACCACTGACACAGCCCACCGAATTTCCGCGCCGCAGGCACCACCGGGATCAACACCAGGAGAGACTCCCTCACCCCCTCACCTTCAGCAGCAGCACCGACCGCGCCGGCACCGTCACCGTCTCGCCGCCCCGGTGGACCGTTCCCGGAGCCGTGGACTGGTCCTCCCGTGAGGTGTCGACGACGAGTTCGTACGCCTCCGCCCACGGCGCGCCCGGCAGGACCCAGCTCACCGGCCGGTCCGCCGCGTGCAGGACCGCCAGGAAGCTGTCGTCCGTCACCTGCGCACCCCGCGCGTCCCGGCCCGGGATGTCCCGCCCCGACAGATACAGCCCCAGGGTGGCGGCCGGTGCGTACCAGTCCCGCTCCGTCATCTCCGTGCCCCCCGGCGTGAACCACGCCAGATCGCGCAGCCCGTCCGCGCCCTGCTGCCGGCCCGAGAAGAACGCGCGTCTGCGCAGCACCGGATGGGCGTGGCGCAGCCCGATCAGCCGGGACGTCAGCTCGAACAGGGGCCGCCAGTCCGGGTCGTCGAGCAGGGTCCAGTCCAGCCAGCTGGTCGCGTTGTCCTGGCAGTACGCGTTGTTGTTGCCGCCCTGCGTACGGCCCAGCTCGTCGCCCGCGACCAGCATCGGCACACCCGTCGACAGCAGCAGCGTCGTCAGCAGGTTGCGCAGCTGGCGGCGGCGCAGCGCGCCGATCCGGGCGTCGTCCGTCTCGCCCTCCGCGCCGCAGTTCCAGGACCGGTTGTCGTTCGTGCCGTCCCGGTTGCCCTCCCCGTTGGCCTCGTTGTGCTTGCGCTCGTACGAGACCAGGTCGCGCAGCGTGAACCCGTCGTGCGCGGTGATGAAGTTGACGGAGGCGTACGGCCGACGGCCGCCCCACGCGTACAGGTCGCTCGACCCGGACAGCCGGTACCCCAGGTCCCGTACGTCCGGCAGCGCGCCCCGCCAGAAGTCCCGTACGGCGTCGCGGTAGCGGTCGTTCCACTCGGTCCACAGCGGTGGGAAGGCGCCGACCTGGTAGCCGCCCGACCCGACGTCCCACGGCTCGGCGATCAGCTTGACCCGTCGCAGCACCGGGTCCTGGGCGATCACGGCCAGGAACGGGGAGAGCATGTCGACGTCGTGCATGGAGCGGGCCAGCGCGGCGGCGAGGTCGAAGCGGAAGCCGTCGACGCCCATCTCGGTGACCCAGTACCGCAGCGAGTCCGTGATCAGGCGCAGCACGTTCGGCTGGACGACGTGCAGGGTGTTCCCGCACCCCGTGTAGTCGGCGTAGCGCCGGGCATCGGACTGCAGGCGGTAGTAGCCCCGGTTGTCGATGCCGCGCAGCGACAGCATGGGCCCCAGCTCACCCGCCTCGGCCGTGTGGTTGTAGACGACGTCGAGGATGACCTCGATGCCGGCCGCGTGCAGCGCGCGCACCATCCGCTTGAACTCGCCGACCTGCTGGCCCGCCGTGCCCGACGCGGAGTACCCCGCGTGCGGCGCGAAGTAGCCGATGGAGTTGTAGCCCCAGTAGTTGCGCAGGTCCCGGCGCAGCAGATGGTCCTCGTGCGCGAACTGGTGCACCGGCAACAGCTCGACCGCCGTCACCCCGAGCCGGACGAGATGGTCGATCGCCGCCGGATGCGCCAGACCGGCGTACGTCCCGCGCAGCTCCTCGGGGATGCCGGGGTGGAGCTTGGTGAAGCCGCGCACGTGCAGCTCGTAGATGACCGAATCGGCCCACGGCGTCTTGGGGCGGCGGTCGTCCATCCACTCGTCGTCGGCGGCGTCGTCGTGGACGACCACGCCCTTGGGCACGAACGGCGCCGAGTCCCGGTCGTCGCGCACGGTGTCGGCGACATGCTGCTGCGGCCAGTCCCGGACATGCCCGTACACCTCGGCGGGCAGCACGAAGTCTCCGTCGACCGCCCGTGCGTACGGGTCGAGCAGCAGCTTCGCCGGGTTCCAGCGGGCCCCCGTCCACGGGTCCCAGCGCCCGTGCACCCGGAAGCCGTACCGCTGGCCGGGCTGTACGCCAGGGATGAAGCCGTGCCAGATCTCGTGCGTCAGTTCGGTCAGCGGGCACCGTGTCTCGGCGCCCCGGTCGTCGAAGAGGCACACCTCCACGGCCTCCGCGCCGCCCGCCCAGAGTGCGAAGTTGGTGCCGGCCACCCCGTCCGGGCCGACCCGGAACCGGGCGCCCAGCGGGGTCGGCGCCCCCGGCCACACGGGTGCCCGGGGCGTGCCCGGCGACCTGCGGTGACCGTTGGTCCCGGCCGGTGCGTGCCGTTCCCCGTTCAGGGCGGACTGCCCGCCCCGTACTGCCTCCTGCTCGGCTGCGCTCGACACCTGCCGGCCTCCCGCGGCTCGTCGGGACCGCCGATTCGGGGGCGCGCGGCGTCCCGGCCACGGCTCCCCTCGTACGGTCCTCCCACCTGTTCTTCCCTCAACAGCGCCCGCACTCACGTTTCCCCGGGCGGGGCCCGATCGTTGGGACACTCGTGAGAGACGTGACGAGGCGGGCAGGGGCGGGCTTGGCCGCCGTACTGGCATGGGCGGGACTACTGGCGGGGCTGGCGGGATGCACCGGTGGAGTCGAGGTGCAGCTGCCGGGGAAGGCGAGGGCGCCACACGAAGCGATCCGCGTTTCGCCGGCGGACGGCGCGAAGGACATCGGGGCGCAGGGGCCGCTCCTGGTGTCGGTGCCGGACGGGCGGCTGGAGCGGGTCAAGGTGACCAGGATCGAGGACGCACAGGACGAACAGGTCAAGGGCCGGATCTCGGAGGACGGCCTGAGCTGGCGGCCGGACGAGGCGAAGCTGTCGCTGGCCGCCAAGTACGCAGTCGACGCGGTGGCCGTGGACGGCCACGGGCGCCGCCAGGCCCGGCACACGACGTTCACCACGTATGTACCGGAGGAACGCTTCATCGGCTACTTCAAGCCGGAGAATCGATCCACCGTCGGCACCGGGATGATCGTCTCCTTCACCTTCAACCGGGCGATCGAGAACCGGGCCGGCGTCGAGAAGGCCATCCGGGTGACCTCGAAGCCGCCGGTGAAGATCGTGGGCCACTGGTTCGGCAAGGAGCGCCTGGACTTCCGCCCCGCCAAGTACTGGAAGCCGGGCACCGAGGTGACCGTCGACATGCGGCTGCGCGATGTGGAGGCGTCCCCGGGCTCGTACGGCATCCAGCAAAAGACCGTCCGCTTCACCATCGGCCGGCACCAGATCTCCACAGTGGACGTGGAGGCGAAGACCATGGTGGTGCGGCGAGGCGGCGCGGTGCTGTCGACCATCCCGATCACCGCCGGGAAGCCCAAGACGACGACGTACAACGGGAAGATGGTGGTGAGCGAGATGTTCGACGTGACGCGGATGAACGGCGCCACCGTCGGCTTCACGGACAAGAACGGCAAGAGCGAGTACGACGTCTCGGACGTCCCGCACGCGATGCGGCTCACCGCCTCGGGGACCTACCTGCACGGCAACTACTGGGCCAAGCCGGAGTGGTTCGGCTCCGCCAACATCACCCACGGCTGTGTGGGGCTGCGTGATGTGCGGGGCGGCGATCCGGAGTCCCCGGCGGGCTGGTTCTTCGACCGGACCCTGATCGGGGACGTGGTCGAGGTGGTCAAGTCCCATGACAAAACGGTCGCTCCGGACAACGGCCTGGGCGGCTGGAACATGAAGTGGGACCTGTGGAAGGCGGGGTCCGCGATCGGCTGAAATCCCTCTCGCAGCACGGCCCGTGCCCCGGGTGCCCAGTTGGGACTGAACAGTGACATTGCAGGGGAGATCGGGACCCGTCCGGTGTGATTATCTATCGCCATGCGCGCGAGTCCAGCGCGAGGGAGTGCGGGCCATGGCGGGGCCGGGCCGTGCGAGGGGAGAAGACCATCTTGAACGTGGAGCCGATTTCGGGGGCATCGGCCGGAGCACGGCGGAGGCGCGGGGGCGCCGGCCTGCTGGCACCGGTACTGGGGGCGGTGCTCCTCCTGGTGACGGCCTGCGGCGGGGGCGGGGATTCCGGCAGCGGGGGCGGGAGCGACAAGGGGAAGAACGGCTCGGGCAAGGCGGACACCGTGGCCTCGCAGGCCGTGGTGACCATCGCACCCAAGGACGGGGCGAAGGAGGTCGCGACGAGCGGGGCCCTGAAGGTCTCCGCCACGGGCGGCAAGCTGACCACCGTGACCGTCGCCGACACCAAGGGCAACAAGGTCGACGGCAAGATATCCGCCGACGGCGTGAGCTGGGTGCCGGAGCGTCACCTCGGCGCCGCGACCCAGTACAAGGTCCACGCGGTGGCGAAGGACGGCGAAGGGCGTGAGTCCGCGAAGGACGCCACCTTCACCACGCTGACCCCGAAGAACACCTTCATCGGCCACTACACGCCGGAGAACGGTTCCACCGTCGGCGTCGGTATGCCGGTCTCGATCAGGTTCACCCGGGGCATCACCAACCCGGAGGCCGTGGAGAAGGCCGTCACGGTGACGGCCGAGCCGTCCGTGCCCGTCGAGGGCCACTGGTTCGGCAACGACCGGCTCGACTTCCGTCCCGAGCAGTACTGGGCCGCGGGCACCAAGGTCACCGTGAAGCTCAACCTCGACGGCGTCGAGGGCCGGCCCGGGGTGTACGGCAAGCAGACCCGCACCGTGAAGTTCACGATCGGCCGTTCGCAGGTCTCGACCGTGGACGCCAAGTCCAAGCAGATGCAGGTCGTGCGGGACGGCAAGGTCCTCAAGAACATCCCGATCACCGCGGGCGCGCCGTCGACCACCACGTACAACGGTCAGATGGTCATCAGTGAGAAGTACGAGGTGACCCGGATGAACGGCGCCACCGTGGGCTTCGGCGGCGAGTACGACATCAAGGACGTGCCGCACGCGATGCGCCTGTCCACCTCCGGCACCTTCGTCCACGGCAACTACTGGGCGTCCTCGGGGACCTTCGGCTCGGCGAACGTCAGCCACGGCTGTGTGGGCCTGCGTGACGTGCGGGGCGGCTGGGACGGGAAGGCTCCGGCGGCCTGGTTCTACGACAACTCGCTCATCGGCGACGTGGTCGTGGTGAAGAACTCCAAGGACAAGCAGATCGCCCCGGACAACGGCCTCAACGGCTGGAACATGTCCTGGGCGGAGTGGACCAAGTAACTCGTCCGGTTGGACGTGGGACGGCCCGGTGCTGTGACACAGAGCACCGGGCCATCCTGCGTTAACCGGCACTAACCTGCTCCCATGACCGTGAATCTCGAAGTCTCCGAAGGCGTCGGCACCATCCGCCTGGACCGCCCTCCGATGAACGCGCTGGACATCGCCACCCAGGACCGGCTCAAGGAGCTTGCCGAGGAGGCGGCCCGGCGCGACGACGTCCGCGCCGTGATCCTGTACGGCGGCGAGAAGGTGTTCGCGGCCGGTGCGGACATCAAGGAGATGCAGGCCATGGACCATACGGCGATGGTCGTACGGTCCCGGCCCCTGCAGGACTCCTTCACCGCCGTGGCCCGTATCCCCAAGCCCGTCGTCGCCGCGATCACCGGTTACGCCCTCGGTGGCGGTTGCGAGTTGGCCCTGTGCGCCGACTTCCGGATCGCCGCGGACAACGCCAAGCTCGGCCAGCCCGAGATCCTGCTCGGCCTGATTCCGGGCGCCGGCGGCACCCAGCGGCTCTCCCGCCTGGTCGGCCCGTCCAAGGCCAAGGACCTCATCTTCACCGGCCGCATGGTGAAGGCGGACGAGGCGCTCACCCTCGGGCTGGTGGACCGTGTCGTGCCCGCCGCCGAGGTGTACGAGCAGGCGCACGCCTGGGCCGCGAAGCTGGCTCAGGGCCCGGCGCTCGCGCTGCGCGCCGCCAAGGAAACGGTCGACGCGGGCCTGGAGACGGACATCGAGACCGGCCTCGCCCTCGAACGCAACTGGTTCGCGGGTCTGTTCGCCACCGAGGACCGCGAGCGGGGTATGCGCAGCTTCGTCGAGGAGGGGCCGGGCAAGGCCAAGTTCCTCTGAGGGCTGTTCGGTTGAGGGGCCTGTCCTTCGTGTGAGTGGATTAGCCAGGCCTTAACAGAACCTTAAAGAGGCCGCCGCCCGGAACTCCTGGTGATGAGTTGTAAGCGGGACGTCATGGCAGCTCAGCGGGTCATGCGGAGGTATCTCCTGCCTCTGACATATGCCAAACGACCTCCCCGGAACCGGTGCTTCCGGCGGCGGATTCCTCCAGAACGGCTCCGTGGCGCGCCCCGGGCGGCCATGATGGGGGCATGGCGGGCCTGGAGGGTGTAGAGCAACCGCGGCAGCGCAGCAGCGTTCTGGCCGCACGGCCGGCGCCGGCCGTCGAGGACGAACAGGCGCTCAAAGCGCTGGAGTTGTTCGGGAATCCGGCGGAGGCGGAGGTTCCGCTGCCCTCCCGCCCCGAATCGGCGGGCACGGCCCGGCGGCTCACCCAGAGTGTGGTGCTGCGCCAGTGGGGACTCTCCGCGCAGACCTCGGAGTACGCGGTGCTGCTCGTCTCGGAGCTGGTGGGCAATGCCGTACGGCACACGGGCGCCCGGGTGTTCGGGCTGCGCATGCTGCGCCGCAGGGGCTGGATCAGGATCGAGGTACGCGACCCGTCGCGCGGACTGCCCTGTCTGATGCCCGTTCACGAGCTCGACACCAGTGGCCGCGGCCTCTTCCTGGTCGACAAACTCTCGGACCGCTGGGGTGTGGATCTGCTGCCACGCGGCAAGACGACGTGGTTCGAGATGCGCGTCTGACGACACCCGTCCCGACAAGCAGAGCGCCGTGGATCCGAAGGGGTGTGATCCACGGCGACTGTGAACGACCTGGCCCGGGTCAATGGGGGTCGCGTCCTCGACTATGGCAGACGGGGAGCCGTGATGCCAAAAGGCCGCGCGCAATGAATCTAAGGTAAGTCGGCGTACTCACCTCGCAAGTATTGATCAGCCATGCGCCCATGCGAGTGATTCCTTGATCAGTTCGGCCCGGCGGCGCATGGACCACGCGACCCGCGATCATGTGAAATTGGGTCAATCGTTATTTTTTGGGCATGGCGCCCCTTAAATGGTCGAATGCTCTGCTTCCCCGGGGGTCACCCCCCGACTCCCCGAGCGACCGGCCGTCGCGGCGTACTGCGCGCCGGCGCCGCGGCCCTCGTCGCGGGGGCCTTCGCCGCCGGCTGTACGGCAGGCAGAGCCGCTCCGCCCGGTGGTCCTGCCGCCCCCGCCGGCCCCTCGCCGCGCGCCACCCCCACTGCCCCGGCGAAGCCGCCCGGCCGCGGGCCCGCACCCGGCCCCCGCTCCTGTGCCGGGCAACCGGTCCAGATCGCGCACGGCCCCCGCGAGCATCCGCGTGTCGCACTCACCTTCCACGGCGGCGGCGACCCGGCCACCGCCCGGGCCGTCCTCGCCGAGGCCGAGCGGGCCGGCGCCCGGGTGACCGTACTCGCCGTCGGCAGCTGGCTCGACGCGCACCCGGAGCTGGCCCGCCGGATTCTCGACGGCGGCCATGAACTCGGCAACCACACCCAGCGCCATCAGACCCTCGCGGAGATGACCGAGACGCAGGCTTACGCCGAGATCACCGACTGCGCCCAGCGGCTGCGCAGGCTCACCGGTTCCATCGGCACATGGTTCCGGCCCTCGCGCGCCCGGTACGCGACCCCCCTCGTCCAGCGGCTGGCCCGCCGGGCCGGCTACCCGCACGTCCTCTCGTACGACGTCGACTCCCTCGACTTCACCTCGCCCGGCGCCGCGGCCGTCATCCGTAACGTCACCGGGCCGATCCGCAACGGATCAGTGGTGAGCCTGCATTTCGGCTACGCGGACACGGTCGCCGCCATGCCCGACCTCCTCGATCAACTCGCCCGCCGCGAACTGCGCGCGGTGACCACCACGGAGCTGCTGACCCCATGACCCCCACGCCGTCCCTCACCACCAAAGCCGCCGCACTGCTCGCCGGTGCCGTCCTCGCCGCGCTGGCCGGCTGCGGGACGTCCGCAGACAAGAGCGGGAAGGAAGCACCCGGCACCAACGGCGCTCCACTGCCCCACGGGAAGCAGACCGCGCCCGCGGGCCTTCCCGGTATGCCGCCGGTGCTCGATCCCGAGGACGTCTACGCCGCCGACCGGCCGGGCATGCTGTCGCCGGTCGTCAAGGACTTCCCGTCCCGGGTGTACGTGCCGAACACCAACTCCAACACCGTCTCCGTCATCGACCCCGCCACCTACCAGGTGATCGAGACCATCCCGGTCGGCGTCCAGCCCCAGCACGTCGTGCCGTCCTGGGACCTGAAGACCCTCTGGGTCAACAACAACCGCGGCCACACCCTCACGCCGATCGACCCGGCGACCGGCAGGGCGGGCAAGCCCGTGGAGGTGCACGACCCGTACAACCTCTACTTCACGCCCAACGGCAAGTACGCCGTCGTGATGGCCTCCCTGGACAAGGAACTCGTCTTCCGCGATCCGCACACGATGAACCGGGTCAAGACCCTCCCCGTCTCCTGCTTCGGTGTGAACCACGCGGACTTCTCGATGGACGGCCGGTACTTCATCGTCTCCTGCGAGTTCTCCGGCGAGCTGCTCAAGGTCGACACCGAGAAGATGGAGGTCATCGCGCAGCAGAAGCTGCCGTTCCAGGGCGCGATGCCCCAGGACGTGAAGATCTCGCCCGACGGCAAGACCTTCTACATCGCCGACATGATCGCGCACGGTGTGTGGGTCCTCGACGGCGAGAAGTTCACCGCGCCGAAGCTGATGCCCACCGGCAAGGGCGCCCACGGCCTGTACGTCAGCCGCGACTCCAAGGAGATGTACATTCCCAACCGCGGCGAAGGCACCATCTCGGTCTTCGACTTCGCCCAGAACAAGCTCACCAAGAAGTGGCTGCTGCCCGAGGGCGGCAGCCCCGACATGGGCGGCGTCTCGGCGGACGGCAAGGTGCTGTGGCTGTCGGGCCGGTACGACGCCGAGGTGTACGCCATCGACACGGCCACCGGGAAGCAGCTCGCCCGGATCCCGGTGGGCAGCGGCCCGCACGGCCTCGCGGTGTACCCGCAGCCCGGCCGGTACTCGCTCGGGCACACCGGCGTCTTCCGCTGACCGCTGCCGCTGGGCCAGGACCTCACCGCGATCTCCTCGCCTACGACAGCGCCCCGGGAGCCGGTGCGGGCTCCCGGGGGCGCTCCCTGGTCAGGGGCGCGGCCTCACCACGCGACCGGCAGCCGCTCCGGCAGCCGCTTGATGAATCCGGTACGCCACACCAGCTGCTCGGCGGGGACGGCCAGACGCATGTCCGGCAACCGCTCGACCAGGGCGGTCAGCGCGATCTCCGCGTGGGCGCGGCCGAGCGCCGACGCCGGGCAGAAGTGGCGGCCGGCACCGAACGACAGGTGCGGGTTGGACGTCCGGTCCAGGTCCAGCCGCTCGGGGTCGGTGAACACCGCCGGGTCGAAGTTCGCCCCCTCGACCAGCACCAGCACCAACTCGCCCTTCTTCACTAGGACGTCGCCGACCTGGATGTCGTCCATGGCCAGCCGCGGCAGCCCGTCACCGATGGACAGGTTCCAGCGGAGCAGCTCGTCGACGGCCCGTCCGATGCGCTCGGGGTGCGTGCGCAGGTACCCGATCAGCTCGGGCCGCTGGAGCAGGGCGAGGACGGCCAGTACCAGGAACGCGGAGGTGGACACCGCGCCCGCGCCGAACAGCGACACCGCGACCGTGGCGAGCATCTCGTCGGTCAGGTGCGCCGACTCCGGGTCCTCCCGCAGCGCGGCCAGCTTGCCCAGCAGGCCCGAACGCCGGCCTTCCGGAGCGTTGAGCTGCTCCACCATGTAGCCGAGGTCCTTGTACCAGTTCAGTGCCGAGCCGTCGAAGGTCTCGGCACTGGTCATGAAGGCGATGTCCAGCCCCGACATCAGCCGGCGCCAGTCCGCGAACGGCACTCCGATGACCTTGCAGTGCAGCGCCGCCGAGAAGGGGTCGGCGAACCCCGCCCGGAGGTCGGCCGGCGGGCCCTCGGCGAGGAGGCCGTCGATCAGCTCGTCGGCCGCCCCCCGGAGCCACTCCTGCAGTCCGTCGGCGCGCGGGTTCAGTGCCTTCATCACCGCGCTGCGCAGGCCCGCGCTGTTGATGTTGCCCATGTTGTTGACGACCTCGGGCGGGATCGTCAGGGCGTACTGCCTCGGCACCCCGGCGTTCGCCGTGTCCTTGAGGCTGAACCGCTCGTCCTCCAGGACCTGTTTGGCCAGTGCGTAACTGCTCACCAGCCAGGCGCTGTCGCCGGTGAGGGTACGGACCCGGGTCACCGGCCGCTTCACGCGCAGCCAGGTGCACTCCTCCGGGAGGACGTCGCCGCGGCGGGACAGCGGAAAGTCGAGGAGGTCTCCGTGTTCAGGCTGCGCGTCGGACATCGACATCATTCCTTCCGGTTTCTCCGGGACGCACCACGGCATAGGCCTGGTTGCGCGTCGCACGGAGGCCGCCACCGCGCCCGTAGAGCACGTCGGTCAGCGGCATTCGTACGTGGTAACAGGACACCGAGGACGGCACGTCCAGAATGCTCGGGGTGTCCAGGAAGAACGGAAGCTCCGCCGCCATGTAGTCGAAACAGACCTGCCGCTGTTCCTCGGTGATGGACTGTCCGTCGTCGAGTTTGGTGCCGAGGAAGAACTCGGCCATCTCCTCGCAGCCCTTCCGGAATTCATCGTCCGTTTCGATGAAATGGCGGACGCGTCGGTGGAGGAGTTGATAGACGCGGTTTCCGGAGAACTCCGAAAGCGCCCTCACCCGGGTGTCCCCGAGTGGGGGGCCGGCCTCCTCTACGCCCCGCAGCATCCGTCGGCGTACGGCCTTGATCTCCTTGGCCGCGCGGCGGGCCGCGTGCTCCTGGGTGTAGCCGAAGGAGGCGAACATCCGGTCCACGTGGAGATCGGCATAGACGAAATCGACCTGGGCGAAGCGGGAGTTCGCCCAGCGGGCGAGAGAGGTGATGCGCTCCGCGCTGAAGTAACTGTTGCCCGGGCTTACGCCGATGAGTACGTGGTCGCCCTCGTCCCAGATGCTGCGGCAGGCGGGGGTGAAGGGCAGAACTTCGAATGAGTCAGCTGTGATCGTCACTTTTGTGATCGCCCTTGAGGCCGCTTGTCCCTGGGAGCCCTGCGCTCCTGGTGTGGCGGCAACGGCATGAAGTTATCGGTCGTCGGCGGAGCGTGACAAGAGCGTCATGAGATTGGCTGGAATTGAGCTTGTGGGCGATTCTGTGTCACTTCCGCATTACGGAACGGTAATTGAATTCATGCCTTTGTGCCGCCCGGGATGTCGCCGCTCTCGCGCGCCGCCGCCATGTCCGTCAGCTCGGCGAGCGCCTCCTCCAGCCACTCCAGCCAGAACTTCTCCAGCGCGACCCCGCCGTGCAGCACCAGACGGCGCAACCGGTCCTCGTCCGCGTTCCGGCCCGGCGGGAAGTCGCGCTCCTCGATGGCCGCGTACGTCGCCGACTGCCTGCGGTGCAGGGCGAGATGCCGCCGCACCTCGGCCTCCAGCCCGTCGGCCCCGACCACCGCCGCGGCGCGCAGCCGCAGCAGCAGCGGGTCCCGGATGGGCTTCGGGTCCTGGCTCTCGCCGACCCAGCGGGCGAGTTCCGCGCGGCCCGTGGGCAGTACCTCGAACTCCTTCTTCTGCCCGCGTGCGGGCTGCTCGGAGGGGAGGGCCCGGATCAGGCCGGCCTGCTCCAGCTTGCCCAGCTCCCGGTAGATCTGCTGATGCGTGGCCGACCAGAAGTACCCGATGGACCGGTCGAACCTGCGGGTCAGCTCCAGCCCCGACGACGGCTTTTCGAGCAGGGCGGTGAGGATCGCGTGCGGGAGTGACATGGAGGCATCTTAGGTACCGCGCGCTCAGGGCCGGTCCGGCGGATCAGGGCCCGACAGGCCCCGGCAGGTCCGGCGGGTGCGGGCCGATCAGGTCCCCCGTACCGCCGTCGCCCAGCCACCGAGCTCCTCCGGGGTGCGCGGCCCGGCGTCCGTCCCGCCGAGCAGTCCGTGCGCCCGCAGCACCTCCGCGGCCGCCATACCCCACGGCCGGCGCAGCCGGGCGGCGTCCAGCAGCCCCTGGTCGGCGAGCACTTCGGCGACGGGCCCGGTGTGCAGCCCGTCCGGGGCCAGCACCGCCGCGTCGTCCGCCCAGCGCAGCGCGAGGTCCACGTCGTGCGTCGCCATGACGACGGTGGTGCCGAGTTCGCGCAGCCGCTCCAGCACCTCCAGCAGCCGTTCCTGGCCGTGCGGGTCCAGACCGGCCGTGGGCTCGTCGAGGATCAGCACCCGCGGCCGCATCGCCACGGCGCCCGCGATCGCCGCCCGCTTGCGCTGCCCGTACGACAGCAGGTGCGTCGGCCGGTCCCGCAGGGCCACGATGTCCAGGGCCTCCAGCGCCTCCGCCACCCGGTCGCGTACCTCGGCCTCCGGCAGGCCAAGGTTCATCGGACCGAACGAGACGTCCTGGCCGACCGAGGCGGCGAACAGCTGGTCGTCCGGGTCCTGCACCACCAGCTGAACGGTCGTCCGCAGCCGGGTCAGTCCGGCCCGGTCGTACGCCACGGGCGCACCCTCCAGCCGCAGTTCGCCCGACGCGCAGTGCAGTCCGCCGCTCAGCAGCCGCAGCAGCGTGGTCTTGCCACTGCCGTTGCGGCCGAGCAGGGCCAGCGAACGGCCCTCGCGGATCCCGAAGTCGACGCCGCTCAGTACGGCCGGGCCGTCCTGGTAGGCATAACCAGCCGCGAGGAGCTCCACGACGGGCGCCCCCACGGCGGGCCGTGCGGACGCTGTGGTCACTCTGGTCACAGGGAGAGCCTTTCGAGTACGAGCGTGAGGGCGGTGACCCCCGCCAGCAGCGCGCCGCTCGCGGCCAGGAACCGCCAGGAGAGCACCGCCGGCGGGACCAGGACGCGCAGGGTGCCGTCGTAGCCGCGGCCCGCCAGCCCCGACTGAAGGCGCTCCGCCCGGTCGAAGGCCCGGACGAAAGCCGTCGCGCCCAAGCCGGCGAGCGAACGCCAGGTGGCCGCCCTGGTGGTGTGGCCCAGCCGGGCGGCCTGCGCCTGGCGTATCCGGGTGATGGCGTCCAGGAGCAGAAAACTGATCCGGTACATCACCAGGGCGACGTCCACCACGGGCGCGGGGACGCCCGCGCGTACCAGCCGCGGCAGCACATCGGAGACGGGAGTGGTGAAGGCGAACAGCAGCACGCCGAGCGAGGCCGCCGAGGTCCGCAGCAGCAACTGCCCGGCGTGCGCCGCGCCTTCGGGTGCGAGGGTCACGAGGCCGCCCGTACCGCCGACCTGGAACAGCAGCGGTACCGCGCCGGTGACGCAGAACCCGAGCGGAATGCGGTACGCCCGCCACAGCTGGCGGGGCGCGACCCCGGCCGGGCCGAGCAGCACGGCGAGCGTGGCGGCGCCGACGATCACCGCACCCGGCCAGGGCGGCAGGCAGACCGCCGAAACGGTCAGCCCGAGACCGAGGACGGCCTTTTCCAGCGGATGGCGGCGGCGCCAGCGACTGCTGTGCGCCGCCGCGTCGATCGGCAGCATCCGCCGGTTACGACGTCGGGCCGGCGGGCCGGCGGGCGGGCTGCTCGCCCGGCTCCCCGGCCGTGGCTGCCGCCGCTCCCGTGGCTGCCGCCGCGCGGGCTTCGCCCTGCTTGCGGCCCTTGCGCAGCCCGAAGTAGTAGGCCAGTACGCCCGCGCCGAGCGCCGCCTGCAAGGAGAACAGCGCCGACTCGATCTCACCGGACGGCGGCTCGTACAGCGGGGTGAACCACGGCTCGTAGTCCGGCTGGATCTCGGTGATGGCGGCCTCCGCCTGCCCGTCGGCTCCGGCGAACGGCTCCTCCTTGCCGTCCCCGAGGCCGAGCGCGAGCGGCAGTACGGCGAGTGCGGCCACGATGAGCAGCAGCAGTGAGTTGATCTTCGCGTTCCGGCTCATCAGGCCACGGCCCCCTTCTTCTGCCCGGGCTTCTTCTGCCCGGGCTGCGCGCCCTGGAGCAGGACCCCGAGCCGTGTCAGCTCGCCCTTGCTCGACTGGATCAGCAGCCGCATGACGAGCACGGTCAGCAGACCCTCGCTGACCGCCAGCGGAATCTGGGTCACGGCGAAGATCCCGCCGAACTTGGCCAGTGCGCCCAGGAGTCCGGTCGCCGGGTCGGGGAAGGCGAGCGCCAGCTGCACGCTGGTGACGCAGTACGTGCTCAGGTCGGCCACGAAGGCACCGAAGAACACGCTGACCATCAGCGGCACGTCGAAGCGCCGCAGCAGCCGGTACACCCCGTAACCCGCCCAGGGCCCCGCGATGGCCATCGAGAAGACGTTGGCCCCCAGCGTGGTGAGTCCGCCGTGGGCCAGCAGCAGGGCCTGGAACAGCAGGGTGATGGTGCCCAGCACCGCCATGATCGGCGGTCTGAACAGGATCGCACCCAGACCGGTTCCGGTGGGGTGGGAGCAACTGCCCGTGACGGAGGGCAGTTTGAGCGCGGACAGAACGAACGTGAAGGCGCCGGAGGCACCGAGCAGCAGGGTGCTCTCGGGGTTGGCCCTGACCTCACGGGTCAGGGCCCTGACTCCGTGGACGACGAACGGAGCTGACGCGGCGCCCCAGGCGGCCGCGTGCAGCGGGGGCAGAAACCCCTCGGCTATATGCATGGTTGGGTAGACCCTCTCCAGCACCTCGTGGATGGACAACGCGCCCTGGCCGGTCTCCTGGCTGACGGGGGGTCCTGGGGTCCACCCCGGACTGGCAATGTGCCGTCCGACTCCGCCTTCCCGGACTCCGCGGTCTCCCGCGGTGGTCCAGTGGCTCCCCGGAGGGTGGAGTCGGACTACCCGATCACAGTGGCGAGGGCCGCACCGGTACCGCACCGGTTTCCCGAACACCAAGGCCCTGTGACCTTAGTGGGCGTGACGACCTGCGACAACCCGCGCACGGGCGCACGACAAGGGCGCGCCTGACGGGGATCGGGTCAAACATTCACGTGTTCACATGTCCAGATGATCATGCGTTCAGGCGTTCACGGGATCACGCGCCGAGGTGTGGCTGACGGGTCCGCTGTCGCGCGTCGCTCAGCATTCGATGACGTTGACGGCGAGGCCGCCGCGGGCGGTCTCCTTGTACTTGACCTTCATGTCCGCGCCGGTCTCCTTCATGGTCTTGATGACCTTGTCGAGGGAGACCTTGTGGCTGCCGTCGCCGCGCATCGCCATCCGCGCCGCGGTGACCGCCTTGACCGCCGCCATGCCGTTGCGTTCGATGCACGGGATCTGCACCAGGCCGCCGACCGGGTCGCAGGTCAGGCCCAGGTTGTGCTCCATGCCGATCTCCGCGGCGTTCTCCACCTGCTCCGGGGTGCCGCCCAGCACCTCCGCCAGCGCGCCGGCCGCCATCGAACAGGCCGAGCCGACCTCACCCTGGCAGCCCACCTCGGCACCCGAGATGGAGGCGTTCTCCTTGAACAGCATGCCGATGGCGCCCGCGGCGAGCAGGAACCGCACCACGCCGTCCTCATCGGCGCCGGGCACGAAGTTCATGTAGTAGTGCAGGACGGCCGGGATGATCCCGGCGGCGCCGTTGGTCGGGGCGGTCACCACCCGGCCGCCGGCCGCGTTCTCCTCGTTCACGGCCATCGCATACAGGGTGATCCACTCCATCGCGAGGGCGGTCGGGTCGCCCTCGGCGCGCAGCTTGCGGGCCGTGGTGGCCGCCCGGCGGCGGACCTTCAGCCCGCCGGGCAGGATGCCCTCGCGGGACATGCCGCGTGCCACGCACGCCTGCATGACCCGCCAGATCTCCAGCAGGCCCTCGCGGATCTCCTCCTCGGTGCGCCAGGACTTCTCGTTCTCCAGCATCAGCGCGGAGATGGACAGACCGGTCTCCGAGGCCAGCCGCAGCAGCTCGTCACCGGTGCGGAAGGGGTACTTCAGCACGGTGTCGTCGAGCTTGATCCGGTCCTCGCCCACCGCGTCCTCGTCGACGACGAAGCCGCCGCCCACCGAGTAGTACGTCTTCTCCAGCAGTGGTGTGCCCGACGCGTCGTACGCGAACAGGGTCATGCCGTTCGCGTGGTACGGGAGGGAGCGGCGGCGGTGCAGGATCAGCTGGTTCGGCTCGTCGAACTCGATCTCGTGCGCCGCGCCGATCTCCGCGCCCAGCAGGCGGAGCCGGCCGGTCTGCCGGATCCGTTCGACCTCGTCGTCCGCCGTCTCGACGTTCACCGTGCGGGGCGAGTGGCCCTCCAGGCCCAGCAGCACCGCCTTCGGGGTGCCGTGACCATGCCCGGTGGCGCCCAGCGAGCCGAACAGCTCCGCCCGCACCGCGGCGGTCTGCGCGAGCAGACCGTCCTTCTTCAGCCGGCCGACGAACATCCGCGCCGCCCGCATCGGACCGACCGTGTGCGACGAAGACGGACCGATACCGATGGAGAAAAGATCGAAGACGGAGATGGCCACGGTGGCGGACTCCCTTGTCTGCTCGTGGTGGGCGGTGCGGGTGCGGGTGCGGTGCGGTAAGGAGTGTTTGTAGAAGACGAGCCTAACGCGAATGGGTGACGGGCATGCCTCGGCCGAGTGTCGGGGAGGTACCGCTGTCCGTCCGGTCATACGAATGGCCCGGCCTGTGGACAACTCAGGCCGGGCCATCGCGTCGCCGCCCTACGGTGAATCCGTCAGATCAACGGGCTCGTGCGGGGCTCATGGCGACGGGGGTCGAGCAATGTCACCGATTCACAGTGACGGGTACAGCGGGTGCTTGGCGGCGAGGGCCGTGACGCGGGCCTTGAGGGAGGTGCTGTCGTATGACGGCTTGAGTGCTTCGGCGATGATGTCGGCGACTTCGGTGAAGTCCTCGGTGCCGAATCCGCGGGTGGCCAGGGCCGGCGTGCCGATCCGCAGGCCGGAGGTGACCATCGGCGGCCGGGGGTCGTTCGGGATGGCGTTGCGGTTGACCGTGATGCCCAGTTCGTGGAGCCGGTCCTCGGCCTGCTGGCCGTCCAGTTCGGAGTTGCGCAGGTCGACGAGCACCAGGTGGACGTCCGTGCCGCCGGTCAGGACGGAGACGCCGTGCTCGGTGACGTCGGGCTGTACCAGGCGCTCGGCGAGGATCCGGGCGCCGTCCAGGGTGCGCTGCTGGCGCTCCTTGAACTCGTCGGACGCGGCGACCTTGAAGGAGACCGCCTTGGCCGCGATGACGTGTTCCAGGGGGCCGCCCTGCTGGCCGGGGAAGACCGCGGAGTTGATCTTCTTGGCCAGTTCCTGGGTGGAGAGGATCACGCCGCCGCGTGGGCCGCCGAGGGTCTTGTGGGTGGTGGTGGTGACCACGTGGGCGTGCGGTACCGGGTTGGGGTGCAGGCCCGCGGCCACCAGGCCGGCGAAGTGGGCCATGTCCACCATCAGGTAGGCGCCGACCTCGTCGGCGATCCGGCGGAAGGCGGCGAAGTCCAGCCGGCGCGGGTAGGCGGACCAGCCGGCGACGATCAGCTTCGGCCGGGATTCCTTGGCCAGCCGTTCGACCTCGGCCATGTCGACCTGTCCGGTGGTCTCCTCGACGTGGTAGGCGACCACGTTGTAGAGCTTGCCGGAGAAGTTGATCTTCATGCCGTGGGTCAGGTGCCCGCCGTGGGCCAGGTTCAGACCCATGATCGTGTCGCCCGGCTTCAGCAGCGCGAACATCGCGGCCGCGTTGGCCTGGGCGCCGGAGTGGGGCTGGACATTGGCGTGCTCGGCGCCGAACAGTGCCTTGATGCGGTCGATCGCGATCTGCTCGACCACGTCGACGTGCTCGCAGCCGCCGTAGTAGCGGCGGCCGGGGTAGCCCTCGGCGTACTTGTTCGTCAGAACGGAGCCCTGGGCCTCCATGACCGCGACCGGAGCGAAGTTCTCCGAAGCGATCATTTCGAGGGTGGACTGCTGACGGTGGAGCTCGGCGTCGACAGCGGCGGCGACGTCCGGGTCCAGCTCATGGAGGGAGGTGTTCAGAAGCGACTTCGAAGACATCACGGTCCCTGGGGGTCTCAGTTGCCGGAGAGGGCGGCGTACTCGTCGGCGGAGAGCAGATCGTCCGGCGCGTCGGAGACGCGCACCTTGAACAGCCATCCCTCCTCGTACGGGGCGGTGTTCACGAGCGACGGGTCGTCAACGACGTTCTGGTTGATCTCGGTGACCTCACCGGAGACGGGGGAGTACAGGTCGCTGACGGACTTGGTCGACTCCAGCTCGCCGCAGGTCTCGCCGGCGGCAACGGTGTCGCCCACCTCAGGCAGCTGGGCGAAGACGACGTCGCCGAGCGCGTTCGCGGCGAACTCCGTGATGCCGACCGTCGACACGCCGTCCTCGACGGCCGACAGCCACTCGTGCTCCTTGCTGTAACGAAGCTGCTGGGGGTTGCTCATGGCCTGATTCTCCTGGATGCGGGGGAGTGATGTTGGACTGATGTCTTGAAGAGTGAGACGCGCGTGTGCGAGGTCACTTCTGGCGCTTGTAGAAGGGGAGCGCCACGACCTCGTACGGCTCATGGGTACCGCGAATGTCGACGCCCACGCCGGAGGTGCCGGGCTCGGCGTGTGCGGCGTCCACGTACGCCATGGCGAGCGGCTTGCCGAGCGTCGGGGAGGGCGCGCCCGAGGTGACCTCGCCGACGACCTTGCCGTCGGCGACAACGGCGAAGCCGGCACGGGGCACCCGGCGGCCTTCGGCGATCAGGCCGACCAGCTTGCGCGGGGGCTTGGTCGCGGCGCGCTCGGCGGCGGCTTCCAGGGCCGCCCGGCCCACGAACTTGCCGTCGTTGGAGGTCTTCTCGAACTTGACGACCCGGCCGAGGCCCGCGTCGAACGGCGTCAGCGCGGTGGTCAGCTCGTGCCCGTACAGCGGCATGCCCGCCTCCAGGCGGAGCGTGTCGCGGCAGGACAGTCCGGCCGGGACGAGGCCGACGGGGGTGCCCGCCTCGGTCAGGGCCTGCCACAGCTTCTCGGCGTGCTGCGGGTCGACGAACAGCTCGAAACCGTCTTCGCCGGTGTAGCCCGTACGGGCGATCAGCGCGGGGACACCGGCGACCGTGCCGGGCAGGCCGGCGTAGTACTTCAGCCCGTCCAGGTCGGCGTCGGTCAGCGACTTCAGGATGCCGGGGGACTCGGGGCCCTGGATGGCGATGAGCGCGTACGCGTCACGGTCGTCGCGGACCTCGGCGTCGAAGTCCTCGGCGCGGGCGGTGATCGCGTCCAGCACGGTCTGGGCGTTGGAGGCGTTGGCGACGACCATGTACTCGGTCTCGCCGAGGCGGTAGACGATCAGGTCGTCGAGGATGCCGCCGTCCTCCTGGCAGATCATCGTGTAGCGGGCGCGGCCCACGGCGACACTGCCGATGTTGCCCACCAGGGCGTAGTCCAGGCAGTTCGCGGCTTCGGGGCCGGTGACCGTGATCTCACCCATGTGGGAGAGGTCGAAGAGACCGGCCTTGGTGCGGACCGCGTTGTGCTCGTCGCGTTCGCTGCCGTACCGCAGCGGCATGTCCCAGCCCGCGAAGTCGGTCATGGTCGCGCCCAGCGCGCGATGCACGGCATCGAGGGCGGTCAAACGGGGGGTGTTCGTCATGGGGGTGGCTCCCAGGGCATGGCCGATGAGGACTTTCCTCCCCATCTGTCATCGGAACCTGAGAGGTTCACCACGACCTGTACGTACAGTCGGCTGTACGCAGTCGTGACTTGCACCTTGGGTGGAGCCACCTGGCAGCGGCCCGCTTTTCAGATGTGCCTCGCCCGCGCGGTACGGGGCCTGAGAGATTCAAGGGAGGGACTTGCTCCTTCGGCGCCCGGCACACACAGGTGGCCGGGACTCTCCCGCGCAGGTTCAAGCGGCCTTTATGCAGTTGGCGCGGACATCATTGCACGCATCGGAGCAGAACGGGGGCCCGGCCCCGAACCCGGCGCGAACGGCAAAACGCTTGTGCCTCATTACCGCTTCTTTACACTCGGTGACAGGGTAGGTGTGAACCCGAACCGGGGGAGGACGATCAATTTGACGAGGCCTGGGGCGTATGCGACGACCGCGGGGGTCGCGCAGGGCGCGGTCACCGCGCAACCAGGCGTGCCCGTGCCCGGGGAGGCCCTCGGGCGGCCCGAGCCCCTGGTCCGCGACCTGCGGGACCGGCCCGGCCGCGGCCCGCGCGGCCTCGACTTCGCCGCGGGAGACGTGGTGGTCGTCTCGGGCCTGCCGGGCAGCGGCAAGAGCACGCTGATCAAGCGCACCGCGGCGACGCGCAGCATCGACTCCCAGGACGTCCGGGAGCGCTGGGAGGCCCGGATGCCCGGCTTCCTGCCGTACGCGGTCTACCGCATCCTGGTGCGCGTCGCGCACTACGCCGGGCTGTGGCGGGCACTCCGCTCGGGCGAGAGCGTCGTCGTGCATGACTGCGGGACGCAGGCGTGGGTGCGGCGGCTGCTGGCCCGCGAGGCCCGGCGCCGGGGGAGCGCGCTCCATCTGGTGCTGCTCGACGTCACCCCCGAGACCGCCCTGGAGGGCCAGGCCGAGCGGGGCCGCGGCGTCTCCGGGTACGCCTTCTCCCGGCACCGGCGGGCGGTCGGCCGGCTGGTGGGCGACGCGGAGAACGGCCGGCTGCCGGCCGGCTGCGCCTCGGCCGTCCTGCTGGACCGGAGCGCGGCGGGCGCCCTGCACCGGATCACCTTCACACCGGCCGACGGCCGCGCCGAGTGACGGTTTAGGGTTCCCGCAGGTGGCGCGGCAGCGTGGCGGGAAGGGATCACGGTGAACATGGACATTCCGGCGCAGGGCGCTCCGTACGGCGGCTGGCCGGTCAACGAGCTCGAAGAGGTGCTGGCCGCCTCGGTCGGGAACCCCGCCGCCGGAGGCCGGCTGATCGAGGTGCTCGGGCGCAGCCATGTCTGGGTGCCGCTGCCCAACGGGGGCGGTCCCGACAGCCCGAATCTCGACCTGCCCACCATGGACATCCACGGCGCCGCGTACGTGCCAGTCTTCAGCTCCGAGCAGCAGTTCCTGCACTGCGCGGGTTCGCACATGCCGTTCACCGTCGCGCCCGCCCGGGAGTTCGCCCGCGGCCTGCCGCCGCAGCTGGGCATCGCGGTGAACCCGGACGGCACGGTGGGCGTCCCACTGCCGCCCGAGGCCGTCGCCGAGCTGTGCCGGGTCGGCCGCACGCCGCTGGACGGCCCCGCGAGCGGCGGCCGGGTGCGGCTCTTCGAGCCGGACTGGCAGGACGACCCGGTCGACTTCCTGGCGACGGCGTCGGAGGAGTTCGCGGCGTCCGGCGTGGTGCGTTCCGCCCGGCGCTGCCTGGCCAGCATCGAGGGCGACGCCCCGGTGCTGTTCGTCGGCGTCGAGTTGCTCGCCTGGGAGCCTGCCGAGCGCAACGCGCCGATGGACGCCCTGGGCCGGGCATTGGGCCGGGCCCAGGTCCCCTGGCCGGTCAACCTGGTGCTGCTCGATGTGGCTCAGGACCCGGTGAGCGAATGGCTGCTGGAGCGGGTGCAGCCGTTCTACCGGCGCGAGCCCTAGCCGACCGCGGCCGCAGCCGTGCCCGCGTGCGCGAAGTCATGCGTCAAGGCGGTGTCAGGACTGCCGCTTAAGCTGGTTTGATGACCTGGCCGCACGCGTGTGCACCGCAGGCGGCCGTCGGCCCCGTGACCGCGGGCCGGCACGGTGGACGGAAGAGGGGCGGGTCCCAGGTGAGTGCGTCAGGCACGGCGGCGGCCGGGCAGGTCGAGCACATGCTCCGCCAGGTGACGCCGGGGCGCTACGACGCCTACGAGGCGCTGCTGCACGCCCTCGCGGACGGCCAGGTCTGGATGCTGCTCTGGCAGGGCCAGGCCGGCTCACCCGACGCGCAGTACGGGAACATGGACGTCGACGGACACGGTTACGCGCCCTGCGTCACCTCTACCCAGGAGCTCGCCGCCAGCGGCTGGAACCGTGCCTGCGAGGTGACCACCGGCCGTGACATCGCCTGCGCCCTCTACCCCGACGGCTGGGGGATCTGGCTCAACCCGCACGCCCCCGGCGGCGGCGTGGGCATCCCGTGGGCCGACCTGCGCCGGATCGCCACCGGCCTGGAGCGGATGCCCGCCGGACCGCTGCGGCTCTCCGAACCCGCCATCGAGATCCCGCAGTTCTACGCCCAGCTCACGCAGAACGCCCATCGCACGGGCCCGGTCCGCGCATTGCGCCGCGCCTGGGTCCAGCCGGCGGTCGGTACTCCGTACCTGGCCATCGGCCTCGATCTCTACGACACGACCGCGCCGTCGGTGGAGGCGGCCCGCACGATGATGC
This sequence comes from Streptomyces mabaensis, assembly GCF_053763515.1. Classification (NCBI taxonomy): domain Bacteria; kingdom Bacillati; phylum Actinomycetota; class Actinomycetes; order Kitasatosporales; family Streptomycetaceae; genus Streptomyces; species Streptomyces mabaensis. Next base: position 32,628 of record NZ_JBSOPZ010000022.1, on the reverse strand, counting down.
GGCAGTCCCTCGGCGCCGTCCCGGAGGGGCTGCCTGTCTCCACGGTCGCGATGTCCGACGAGTACGACCCGGTCGTGATGTGGCTGCGGGCGAACGCCCGGCCGTTCTACGACCGCGAGGCCCACCAGCCCGCCGCGGCGCCCCCGGCGGCCTCGGGGTACCAGGGCACGTACTGACCCCGAGGGCGGCGGCCCCTTCCGGCCCTCCCCGGCCCTTCCCCCGGCCCCGTACCCCGCCCCCTCGGCCCGGCTTCTGTCACCTTCCGGGCAATTCCCGTGTATCCAGCACACGTTGACTTACGTGTCCGATCCGGGCGATACGGGCCGTCTTGCTCCGCTGAGCCGATCACCGCGTCCGCATAACGGAAGCCTCCTGGCCACATCACGGTTGCGCATCCATTCCCCGCCAGGTCTGGCGGGTGATCGCGGCAGCGTTGAAGACTCCCGCAACAAGGACCCGACGGTCCTGCGTACCAGCTGCTCCATCGAGCAATTTACGCACCACGCGCACCATTTGCACCATTGATGGAACGAAGCCGCTACAGCGGCGGGCATGGGCCGGCCACCGTCGGCCGAGAGGGGTCCCCACACCGATGACGGCACCACTGCACGACACGAGCGCGGCCGAGACCGCAGCTGTCGACGTCGCCGCCGATGTTCCCCAGAAGGCGATCGAGGGACGGTCCCCGTGGAAGATCGCCTGGATCCGGCTGAAGCGCGACAAGATCGCTCTGGCCGGCGGCGTCGTGGTGCTTCTGCTGGTTCTGGTCGCGATCTTCGCCCCGCTGATCGTGAGCCTGTTCGGTCATCCGCCGGAGGAGCTGCACGAGGACCAGATCGACCCGCTCCTCGGCACCCCGATCGGCTCCTGGGGCGGCATCAGCTCCGAATTCCTGCTGGGAGTTGAGCCGGTCAACGGCCGCGACGTGTTCAGCCGGATCGTCTACGGCGCCCGGATCTCCCTGCTGGTCGCCTTCCTCTCCGCGTTCGTCGCGGTCTCGCTCGGCACCATCTTCGGCGTCGTCGCCGGCTACTTCGGCGGCTGGGTCGACGCGGCGGTCAGCCGGGTGATGGACCTGCTGCTCGCCTTCCCGCAGCTGCTCTTCATCATCGCGCTGATCTCGGTCACCCCGAACGCGCTCTTCGGCTTCTCCGGCTCGGGCCTGCGGATCGCGGTGCTCGTGCTCGTGATCGGCTTCTTCGGCTGGCCGTACATCGGCCGTATCGTCCGCGGCCAGACGCTCTCGCTGCGTGAGCGAGAGTACGTCGAGGCTGCGCGCAGCCTGGGTGCGGGACGGGCGTACATCCTCTTCCGTGAGCTGCTGCCGAACCTGGTGGCCCCGATCACCGTCTACGCGACGCTGATGATCCCCACCAACATCCTGACCGAAGCAGCCCTGAGCTTCCTCGGCGTCGGCGTCAAGCCGCCCACTCCGTCGTGGGGCGAGATGCTCCAGACAGCCGTGCGCACCTATGAGGACGACCCCGTCTTCATGATCATCCCCGGTCTGGCGATCTTCGTCACCGTCCTCGCCTTCAACCTCTTCGGTGACGGCGTACGGGACGCGCTGGACCCCAAGGGATCCCGCTGACCCCCCACGCCCCACACGTCCCTGCGGACACCCAGCCCCTGCCGACCAGTCAGGAGCGACAGCCAAGAACCACGGCCCCGAAAAGACCGTGACTACAACGGAGGTTGCGAGCATCGTGACAACCCATCGCACGTCGAAGCGCAGGCTTGCCGCAGGCACGGCTGTCGTGCTCGCGGCCCTGCTGTCCACCACCGCATGTGGCGGCAACGGCAAGGACGACGAGCAGGACGGTGCCGGCAAGGCGCCCGGATTCAACGCGGGCATCGGCAAGGTGGCCAACCCGTCCGACAAGAAGGGCGGCACCCTGAAGTTCGTCGGCACGCAGGACGCCGACTCGTGGGACCCGCAGCGCGGTTACTACGGCTTCATGTGGGACTTCGCCCGCTACTACACCCGCCAGCTCGTCAGCTTCAAGGCGGAGCCGGGCCAGGCCAGCACCGAGCTCGTGCCGGACCTCGCGACCGCCAACGCCGAGATCTCGGACGGCGGAAAGACCTACAAGTACACCCTCAAGGACGACGTGACCTGGGAGGACGGCACGCCCGTCACCTCGCAGGACATCAAGTACGGCATCGAGCGCACCTGGGCCCAGGACGTCATCTCCGGCGGCCCGGTCTACCTGATGCAGGTCCTCGACCCGAAGACCGAGTACAAGGGTCCCTACAAGGACACCACGCCGGACAAGCTCGGCCTGAAGGCCATCGAGACGCCGGACGCGAAGACCATCATCTTCAAGCTCCCGAAGCCGAACGGCGACTTCGAGCAGATGCTCGCCATGCCGGCCGCCTCCCCGGTGAAGAAGGAGAAGGACACCGCGGCCAAGTACGGCCTGAAGCCCTTCTCCAACGGCCCGTACAAGATCGACTCGTACGCGCCGAACAAGTCGATGACGCTGTCCCGCAACACCAACTGGAAGCAGTCCTCGGACACCATCCGCAAGGCGCTTCCGGACAAGATCACGGTCACCTTCATGACCAACGCGGACGACATGGACAAGCGCCTGATCAAGGGCGACTTCGACGTCGACATCAACGCCACCGGCATCGGCCAGGCGGCCCGTACCACGGCTCTGCGCGAGCACAAGGCCAACCTGGACAACGGCCAGACCGGCTTCATCCGCTACGCGGTGTTCCCGCAGACGGTCAAGCCGTTCGACAACGTCGAGTGCCGCAAGGCCGTCATCTACGCCGCCGACAAGAAGTCGCTGCAGACCGCCCGCGGCGGCCCGCAGGCCGGCGGCGACATCGCCCCGAACATGCTCCCCACGGGCATCAAGGGCGCGGACCCGAAGTACGACCCGTACGAGGTCCTGCAGAACGACGGCAAGCCGAACCTCGAGAAGGCCAAGGCGGCGCTGAAGGCCTGCGGTCAGCCGAACGGTTTCAAGACCACCATCGCGGTGCGCAACAACAAGCCGGTCGAGGTGGCCACCGCCGTCTCGCTGCAGAACGCGCTGAAGCAGGTCGGCATCGACGCCCAGGTCGACCAGTTCGACGGTGCCCAGACGTCCGGCATCATCGGTTCGCCGAAGGTCGTCAAGGACAAGGGCTACGGCATCATCATCATGGGCTGGGGCGCGGACTTCCCGACCGGCCAGGGCTTCTCGCAGCCGCTGGTCGACGGCCGGTTCATCCTGCCGAGCGGTAACAACAACTTCTCGGAGCTGAACGACCCCGCGATCAACAAGCTCTTCGACGACGCCATCGCCGAGACCGACCCGGAGAAGGCCGGCGAGATCTACAAGCAGATGAACCAGAAGGTCTCCGAGGCCGCTGTCTACCTGCCCTTCGTCTACGACAAGACGATCACGTGGCGCAGCAGCCGACTGACCAACGCCTACACCGCGGACGCCTACAACGGCCGCTACGACTACGCCTCGCTCGGCGTCGTCAAGTAAAACCCAGTCAGTTCACGTTCCAGTGCCACACCCGCTAGGCACGAAGGGCAGGTGATGGCCGCGAGCGGTGGCCCGGAGCCCTCTCCACGAGAGAGGGCCCCCGGGCCGCCGTCGGGCCGAGCGCAGTGCTTGCATATCTCATCAGGCGAATCTTCGCCGTCGTCGTCATGCTGATGGTCATCACGCTGGTGACCTTCGGAATCTTCTTCCTCTTCCCCAAGATGATCGGGACGGACCCGGCGCTGTACTTCGTCGGCAAGCAGTCCGACCCCGCCGCCATCGAGGGCATCAGGCAGAAGATGGGCCTGGACGACCCGATCCTGGTCCAGTTCGGGAAGTTCGTGGTCGGGCTGGTGGCGGGGCGTACGTACGCCAACGGCACCGACGTCACGCAATGCGCCGCGCCCTGCTTCGGGTATTCGTTCAAGACCGAGCAGGAGGTCTGGCCGCTGCTGCTCGAGTGGCTGCCGGTCACCTTCTCGCTCGCCCTGGGTGCCGTGGTGCTGTGGGTGATCGGTGGCGTCGCCACCGGCATCATCTCGGCCCTCAAGCGTGGTACCCCGCTGGACCGTTCGGCGATGGGCATTGCTCTCGGCGGTGTCTCCCTGCCGATCTACTTCACCGGCATCCTGTCCCTCGCGCTCTTCTCCGACCAGCTGGGCTGGTTCGAGCGCCCGGACGCGGAGTTCAGCGATGATCCGGCGGCCTGGTTCAACGGCATGGTGCTGCCGTGGGTCACCCTCGCCTTCCTGTACGCGGCGATGTACGCCCGCCTCACCCGGGCCACCATGCTGGAGGTCCTCAACGAGGACTACATCCGCACGGCCCGTGCCAAGGGCCTGACGGAGCCCGTGGTCATTGGCAAGCACGCGATGCGGTCGACCATGACCCCGATCCTGACCGTCCTCGGCCTGGACCTCGGCGCCCTGGTGGGCGGCGCGGTCCTCACCGAGAGCACCTTCTCCCTGCACGGCCTCGGCTATAACGCGGTGAAGGCCATCAGCGACCACGATCTGCCGGTGATCCTCGGAGTCACCCTGATCTCGGCCTTCTTCGTCGTCCTCGCCAACCTCGTCGTGGACCTCATGTACGCAGTGATCGACCCCCGAGTGAGGCTCTCATGACGGATCTTGTGAAAACCGGCGCCGTCGGCGAGCCGGTCGCCGGCGGTTCGGTTCCGTCCACCGCCTTCCTCGAAGTACGCGATCTCCAGGTGCACTTCCCGACCGACGACGGTCTGGTGAAGTCCGTCGACGGCCTCTCCTTCCAGTTGGAGAAGGGCAAGACCCTCGGCATCGTGGGCGAGTCCGGTTCCGGCAAGTCGGTGACGTCGCTCGGCATCATGGGCCTCCACCGCGTCGGCCAGTACGGCCGGCAGAAGGCGCACCTCTCGGGTGAGATCTGGCTGAACGGCAAGGAACTGCTGTCCGCCGATCCGGACGAGGTACGCCGGCTGCGCGGCCGCGACATGGCGATGATCTTCCAGGATCCGCTGTCGGCCATGCACCCGTACTTCACCATCGGCAAGCAGATCAGCGAGGCGTACCGGGTCCACCACAAGGTGGACAAGAAGGTCGCCCTCAAGCGGGCCGTCGAGCTGCTCGACCGGGTGGGCATCCCGGAGCCGCACAAGCGGGTCGACAGCTACCCGCACGAGTTCTCCGGCGGTATGCGCCAGCGCGCGATGATCGCGATGGCGCTGGTCAACAACCCCGAACTGCTCATCGCGGACGAGCCGACCACCGCCCTCGACGTCACCGTCCAGGCGCAGATCCTCGACCTGATCCGGGACCTGCAGAAGGAGTTCGGCTCCGCGGTCATCATCATCACCCACGACCTCGGCGTCGTCGCCGAGCTGGCCGACGACATCCTGGTGATGTACGGCGGCCGGTGCGTCGAGCGCGGTCCCGCCGAGAAGGTGTTCTACGAGCCCCAGCACCCCTACACCTGGGGCCTGCTGGGCTCGATGCCGCGGATCGACCGCGACCAGACCGAACGCCTCATCCCGGTCAAGGGTTCGCCGCCCAGCCTGATCAACATCCCGAGCGGCTGCGCCTTCCACCCGCGCTGCCCGTACGCCGATGTACCCAAGGGCGGGATCACCCGGACCCAGCGTCCCGACCTCCGTGAAGTCGGCAGCCGGCACTTCTCCGCCTGCCACATGTCACAGGAGGACCGGACCCGGATCTGGACCGAAGAGATTGCGCCGAAGCTGTGAGGGACCAGGCTGTGCCGGAGACGAACGTGACGATCCCCCCGCAGGCGGACGGCTCGACCGCACCGCTGCTCAAGGTGTCCGGGCTGGTCAAGCACTTCCCGATCACCAAGGGAGTGCTCCGCCGGCAGGTCGGCGCCGTGAAGGCGGTCGACGGCATCGACTTCGACGTGCGTCCGGGGGAGACCCTGGGCGTGGTGGGCGAGTCCGGCTGCGGCAAGTCGACGATGGGCCGGCTGATCACGCGTCTGCTCGAACCGAGCGGCGGGAAGATCGAGTTCGAGGGCAAGGACATCACGCACCTCGGTGTCGCGGGCATGCGCCCGATGCGCCGGGATGTACAGATGATCTTCCAGGACCCGTACGGCTCGCTGAACCCGCGCCACACGGTGGGCACGATCGTGAGCGCCCCGTTCAAGCTCCAGGGAGTCACGCCCGAGGGCGGGGTCAAGCAGGAGGTCCAGCGGCTGCTGAGCCTGGTGGGCCTCAACCCCGAGCACTACAACCGCTACCCGCACGAGTTCTCCGGCGGCCAGCGCCAGCGCATCGGCATCGCCCGAGCACTCGCGCTGAAGCCGAAGCTGGTCGTGGCGGACGAGCCGGTCTCCGCGCTGGACGTGTCGATCCAGGCGCAGGTGGTCAACCTGCTGGACGACCTCCAGGACGAGCTGGGCCTCACGTACGTGATCATCGCCCACGACCTGTCGGTCATCCGCCATGTCTCGGACCGTATCGCCGTGATGTACCTCGGCAAGATCGTCGAGCTGACCGACCGCAAGTCGCTGTACGAGGCGCCGATGCACCCGTACACCAACGCGCTGCTCTCCGCGGTGCCGGTGCCGGACCCGCGGCGGCGCGGTGTGAAGAGCGAGCGCATCCTGCTCAAGGGCGATGTCCCCTCGCCGATCTCGCCGCCGAGCGGCTGCCGGTTCCACACGCGGTGCTGGAAGGCGACGGAGATCTGCAAGACGCAGGAACCGCCGTTGCTGGCGCTGAAGTCCGGCCACCAGGTGGCCTGCCACCATCCGGAGAACGCTCCGGACCAGGCGGTGGGTGACAAGGCGCTGGAGTCGGCGCGCGAGGCGATCGAGGTCGTCGCGGTGACGAAGTCGCCGGCTCCCGACCCGGCTCCCGAGTCCGCCGAGTCCGCCAAGGAAATCGGAAAGCAGTAGAACCGGCACAATTGCCGGGTGCTCCACGAACTCTTCACCCCCTCCGTCCAGCACGGGCTCGACGTCGCCGGGATCTTCGTCTTCGCGATCTCCGGCGCGCTGCTCGCCGTACGCAAGAACTTCGACGTCTTCGGCATCGCCGTGCTCGCCGAGGTCACCGCGCTGGGCGGGGGGCTGTTCCGTGATCTGATCATCGGGGCGGTGCCGCCGGCCGCCTTCACGGATCTGGGGAATTTCGTCACCCCCCTGCTGGCGGCGGCCCTCGTCTTCTTCCTGCACCCGCACGTCGAGCGGATCAACGGCGCGGTCAATGTCTTCGACGCGGCCGGTCTCGGCCTGTTCTGTGTGGCGGGGACGACCAAGGCGTACGAGTACGGCCTCGGCCTCACCGCGTCCGCGGCGCTGGGGCTGGCCACCGCCGTGGGCGGCGGCGTCCTGCGTGACGTGCTCGCCAACGAGGTGCCGTCGCTGCTGCGCTGGGACCGCGACCTGTACGCCGTGCCGGCCATCGTGGGGTCCGTGATCGTCGCCCTGTGCATCCGGTTCGACTCGCTCAACGGGCTGACCAGCGGGATCGCCGTGGTGACGGCGTTCGTCCTGCGGCTGCTCGCGATGCGCTTCCACTGGCGCGCACCGCGCGCGTGGCACCGGCGCTCGGAGGCTGCCGAGGAAGTCGGCTGAGGCGGAAAGCTACCGCTTAGTAGCGGACCGGTGTACCGTGCATCCCATGGCACAGGCAGCGGAGATTCAGGCAACCATCGGGGACAGCGAGTTCGATCGCGACACCACTGTCGTTCCGCGTGGTCCCGGAGAGCCGGGCGTCTACGACGCGGAGCTCTCCGCGGGCTGGACGATCATCCAGGCCGTCAACGGCGGCTACCTCCTCGCCCTGCTCGGCCGCGCCCTCGGTGACGCGCTGCCCCACCCGGACCCTTTCACGGTCTCGGCGCACTACCTCACCCCCTCGCACCCCGGCCCGGCGGTGATCCGCACCCAGGTCGTCCGCACCGGACGGACCCTCTCCACCGGCCAGGCCTCCCTCTTCCAGCTCGACGAGCACGGCGCGGAGATCGAGCGGATCCGCGTGCTCGCCTCGTACGGGGACCTGGACGCGCTCACCGAGGACGTACGGACGACCGCGACCGTGCCCGTCATGCCCGCCTTCGAGCACTGCCTCGGCCCCGAGGACGGTCCCGCGCCCATCCCCGGCAGCTCCGCGATCACCGAACGGCTGCGGCTGAAACTCGACCCCGCGACCGCCGGCTGGGCCATCGGCGCGCCGTCCGGCAAGGGGGAGATGCGGGCCTGGTTCGGGCTGGCCGACGGCCGTGACGCCGACCCCTTCTCGCTGCTGCTCGCGGTGGACGCGCTGCCGCCGACCGCCTTCGAGCTGGGGCTGAAGGGCTGGGTTCCGACGGTAGAGCTGACCACGCACATCCGTCGCCGCCCGGCGCCGGGGCCGCTGCGGATCTCCATCACCACGCGCAATCTCGCCGGTGGATTCCTGGAGGAGGACGCCGAGGTCTGGGACAGTGCGGACCACCTGGTGGCCCAGTCCCGCCAGCTGGCCCGCGCCCCGCGCTGACTCTTTCCGGGCCCGGCCGGACCGGACCGGGCCGGGCCGGACCGGGCTACGGCTCGGCCAGGCCGAGCTGGATGCGCTGCGTCAGTGCGTCGTAGTAGACCGCGCCGTCGATGACCTTGCCCTGGTCGTCGTAGTGGAGGACCTCGCAGAACGGCACGTCCATCCGCTTGTGCGTCGCGGGTATGTCGTCGTCGAGTGGACCGTCGTTGATGCCACGGCCCTGGAACAGGGCGATGGTGGTGTCGCCGCCGTTGATGTAGCGGATCTGCTCGGCGCGGGCGTCCGAGAACGCCCTCACCCACTCCTGCATCAGGGTCAGCAGCTCCTGCGCGCCCTTGGACGTGGTACCGCGCGCCTGGTCGGCGTACGTCACCTCGGGATGCAGCAGTCGCGTCACCGTGTCCCAGTCGCGTTCGTTGAAGGCGCGCGTCATGGCCTTGTGTGTGGCGATGTTGTGCATGTCGCCTCCGTGGGTGGCTGGTGCGGAGGTCCGGCAGCGGGCTCATTCCAGAATGGCACCGGGGGTACGGCAGTCAAGTCCTGGCGCACGCCCGGCACCGCAGGCCCGGTGCACCCCCGCGCCGGGTCCGCGCCCTCGCCGCGGCTCGTAGAATCGTGACCACCATGGCCTACCTCGACCACGCCGCGACCACTCCGATGCTGCCGGAGGCGGTCGAGGCGATGACCGCCCACTTCGCCGTCACCGGCAACGCCTCGTCCCTGCACGCTGCCGGCCGCCGGGCGCGCCGTACCGTCGAGGAGGCCCGCGAGGCCCTCGCCGACGCGCTGGGGGCGCGGCCGAGCGAGGTGGTGTTCACCGCGGGCGGCACCGAGGCCGACAACCTCGCCGTCAAGGGGCTCTACTGGGCGCGGCGGGACGCGGACCCCGCCCGGACCCGGGTGCTGGCCAGCCCCGTCGAGCACCACGCCGTACTCGACGCGGTGCACTGGCTCGGCGAGCACGAGGGCGCGACGGTGGAGTACCTGCCGGTCGACGCGTACGGCAGGGTGCACCCCGAAGCGCTGCGCGCGGCGATCGAGCGGAACCCCGCCGACGTTGCGCTGGCCACCGTGATGTGGGCGAACAACGAGATCGGTACGGTCCAGCCGGTCCGGGAACTGGCCGCCGTGGCAAGCGAGTTCGGCGTTCCGCTGCATGCCGACGCGGTGCAGGCCGTCGGTCAGCTCGAGGTGGGTTTCGCGGATTCGGGGCTCGCCGCCATGACCGTGAGCGGCCACAAGATCGGTGGCCCCTACGGCATCGGCGCGCTGCTGCTCGGCCGCGAGTACAGCCCCGTACCCGTCCTGCACGGCGGCGGGCAGGAGCGGCACGTCCGCTCCGGCACGCTCGACGTGCCCGCGATCGCGGCCTTCGCGGTTGCCGGGGTACTGGCCGCCGAACGGCGCGAGCAGTTCGCCCGGGAGATCGGCGGCCTGCGCGACGAGCTGGTCAAGGCGGTACGCGCGGCCGTTCCGGACGCGATCCTCGGCGGCGACCCGGACGACCGGCTGCCCGCGAACGCGCACTTCACCTTCCCCGGCTGTGAGGGCGACTCGCTGCTGCTCCTGCTGGACGCCCAGGGCATCGAGTGCTCGACCGGCTCCGCCTGCACGGCCGGCGTGGCCCAGCCCAGCCACGTCCTCCTCGCCACCGGCACGGATCCGGACCTGGCCCGCGGCACTCTCCGCTTCTCGCTCGGCCACACCTCCACCAAGGCGGACATCGACGCCGTGGCCGAGGCGATCGGCCCGGCGGTGGAGCGGGCCCGCACGGCTGGCCTCAGCTGAGGACCTTGCGGGCCTGGGCCACCAGCTGCAGATAGCGGTCCCAGTCCCAGTGCGGTCCGGGGTCGGTGTGGTCCGTCCCCGGCACCTCCACGTGCCCGATGATGTGCTCCCGGTCGACGGGTATCCCGTACCGCGCGCATATCCCCGCCGCCAGCCGCGCCGAGGAGCGGTACATCGCGTCGGTGAACGAGGCCGGCCGGTCGACGAAGCCCTCGTGCTCGATACCGATGCTGCGCTGGTTGTAGTCCCGGTTCCCTGCGTGGTACGCCACGTCCAGCTCGCGGATCATCTGCGCGACGTGCCCGTCCTTGCGCACGACGTAGTGCGCCGCCGCCCCGTGCCCCGGGTCCTTGAACACCTTGAGCGCGACCGGGTAGCTGCCCTGGACGACATGGATGACCACCCGGTCGACGGTGTAGTCGTCGGGCCGGTCCGCGCGCCGCCAGTTCGCCGGGGAGGCGGCCGTCCACTCCGCCCCCGCGTGGTCCAGCTCGCCCTCCTTGCGCGGCTTCTCGACGCCCGGCACCCGCCACCAGACGCGCTTCAGCTCATCCCTCGCCAGGATGCCCGCTCCCGCCGCGGCGCCGAGGCCACCGATCAGCAGCGCCCGGCGGCCGACACCGCGGCTCGTGTCCTTCCCCACTCTCCCCATGCGATCCACAACGGTTACGCCCAAGCGATCAGTTCCCCGGGACACGTACCCTGTTTGGTGCTATGACTCAGACTCCGCAGCAGACCCCGCAGCGCCCCCTCCGTATCCTCGCCGCCATGTCCGGCGGCGTGGACTCCGCCGTCGCCGCCGCCCGCGCCGCCGAAGCCGGGCACGACGTGACCGGCGTCCACCTCGCGCTCTCCGCGAACCCGCAGTCCTTCCGGACGGGCGCGCGCGGCTGCTGCACGATCGAGGACTCCCGCGACGCCCGCCGGGCCGCGGACGTCATCGGCATCCCCTTCTACGTGTGGGACCTGGCCGAGCGGTTCCGCGAGGACGTCGTCGAGGACTTCGTCGCGGAGTACGAGGCCGGCCGCACCCCCAACCCGTGCCTGCGCTGCAACGAGAAGATCAAGTTCGCCGCGCTGCTCGACAAGGCGCTCGCGCTCGGCTTCGACGCCGTCTGCACCGGCCACTACGCGACGGTCGTCCTGAACGAGGACGGCACCCGTGAGCTGCACCGGGCCAGCGACATGGCCAAGGACCAGTCGTACGTCCTCGGTGTGCTGGACGAGAAGCAGCTCGCGCACGCCATGTTCCCGCTGGGCGACACCCTGACCACCAAGGACGAGATCCGCGCGGAGGCGGAGCGCCGGGGCCTGGCGGTCGCCAGGAAGCCGGACAGCCACGACATCTGCTTCATCGCGGACGGCGACACCCAGGGCTTCCTGGCGGACCGGCTCGGCCGGGCGGAGGGCGACATCGTCGACGAGTCGGGCGCCAGGCTGGGCACGCACGACGGTGCCTTCGGCTTCACGATCGGCCAGCGCAAGGGCCTGCGCATCGGCCACCCCGCGCCGGACGGCAAGCCGCGCTATGTCCTGGACATCTCGCCGGTGAACAACACCGTCACTGTGGGCCCCGTCGAGGCGCTGGACGTGACCGGGCTGACGGCGATCAAGCCCCGGTGGTGCGGCGCGCCCCCGGCCGGCCCCGGTACGTACACCGCGCAGCTGCGCGCCCACGGCGGTGAGACCGAGGTGTCGGCGGAGCTGGTCGACGGCGAGCTGCGGGTCACCTTCGGCGAAGCGGTACGCGGGGTGGCGCCGGGCCAGGCGATCGTGCTGTACGACGGCACCCGGGTCGTCGGCTCGGCGACCATCGCGACGACCCAGCGGGCGGCCGCGGTCGCCTGACCCCGGCCGCTACGCGGGCCACCCGTGAACGCCCCGGACGCCCGCCGGTCAGACGACCTCGGTGTCGTAGAAGCAGAAGTGGCCCCTGATCGCGGCGACATCGGGCTTCGGGTCCGGGTACGCCCATACGAGATCCGCCGCGCCCGGCACCGACCAGTAGTCGGCGTCTCCCTTGAAGGGACAGTGGGTGTGGGTGTCCGAGCGCGTCAGCAGATCGGTGCGTACGTCCTCGGGCGGCAGGTAGTACCTCACCGGGCACCCCGTCTCGCGCAGCAGCAGCGGCCGCCGGCTCTCCGCGAGGACCTGCCCGTCGCGCACGACGCGTACGTGCGCGGTGCCCTGCTCGATGGTGATGCGGTGTCCTTGGGTCATACCGACCTCAGCACCGGGGCGGGCCGACTTCTTCCCTTCCGGTGATGCGAGCATGGCCGGTATGGCTATCCATCTGATCACCGGTGCCGGTTCAGGGATCGGCGCGGCCGTCGCGCGCCGGCTCCACGAGCGGGGCGACGAGCTCGTCCTGCTGGCCCGGGACGCCGGCCGGGCCAAGGAGCTCGCCGCCCGCTTTCCCGGCGCCCGCACGCTCGTTGGCGACCTCGCCAACCCGGACCGGCTGTCCTGGGCCTTCGACAAGCAGGCCCTCCCCGGTCAGCTCGACTCGCTGCTGCACATCGCGGGCATCGTCGACCTCGGCCCGGTCGGCGATCTGCGCCCGAAGACCTGGCACGAGCAGCTCAATGTGAACCTGATCGCGCCGGCCGAGATCACCCGCCTCGTGCTGCCCCAACTCCGCGTCTCCCACGGCCATGTGGTCTTCGTCAACTCCGGCGCCGGCCTCGCCGCGCACGCCGAGTGGGGCGCGTACGCCGCCTCCAAGCACGGCCTGAAGGCCCTCGCCGACGCGCTGCGCCACGAGGAGAAGCCGAACGGCATCCGCGTCACCTCGGTCTACCCGGGCCGCACCGCGAGCCCCATGCAGGCCAAGGTGCACTCCCAGGAGGGCAAGGAGTACGACCCCGCGCGCTGGATCGACCCGGAGTCGGTGGCCACGACGATCGTGATGGCCCTCGACCTGCCGCGCGACGCGGAGGTCCACGACCTGACGGTGCGGCCGGGACGATGAACAAGATCACGTGGGGCGGAGCCACGGGTGTCGGGTCGCTGCCCGGCGGCGACGCCCGCGAGGCCGCGAAGACCGCCATCGGGTCCTTCGAGGACTTCCCGTTCCTGCCGGAGTTGCCGGCGCGCGGCCCAGGCGCGGACATGATCGGGCGGACCATCGGGCTGCTCGTGGAGATGTACGCGCATGTCGAGCCCAGCGGCTGGCGGATCAGCGACCGGCCCGGGCGGGACACCCGGCGCGGCCGGTCCTGGCTGGGCGAGGACCTCGACGCGCTGGAGGAGTTCACCCAGGGCTACGAGGGTGTGCTCAAGGTGCAGGCGGTCGGCCCGTGGACGCTGGCCGCGGCGCTGGAGCTGCGCGGCGGCGAGGCCGCGCTCGGCGACCCGGGCGCCTGCCGGGACCTGGCCGGCTCGCTGGCCGAGGGGCTGCGGGACCACCTCGCGGAGGTGCGACGCCGGGTGCCGGGCGCCGAGGTGGTGCTCCAGCTCGACGAGCCGTCGCTGATCGCCGTCCTGCGCGGGCACGTCAGGACCGCCAGCGGATACCGGACGCACCGGGCGGTGGACCGCCAGGTCGTCGAGGCGACGCTGCGGGAGGCGGTCGGGGTGACCGACGGTCCGGTGATCGTGCACTCGTGCGCGCCGGACGTGCCGTTCGCGCTGCTGCGGCGGGCCGGTGCGGCGGGTGTCTCGTTCGACTTCGGCCTGCTCACCGAGCGTGACGAGGAGGCGGTCGGCGAGGCGGTGGAGGGCGGCACGAAGCTCCTCGCCGGCATCGTGCCGGGCACCGACGGCCCATTGTCGGACCCGGCCGGTAGCGTCATGGGTGTCAGGACGCTGTGGCGCAGGCTGGGGCTGTCACCGGGGACTCTCGCCGAGTCCGTGGTGATCACTCCGTCGTGCGGGCTCGCGGGGGCGTCGCCCGCGTACGCCCGCGCGGCACTCGCGCACTGCGCCCGGGCGGCGAGGTCTCTCGCGGACAACCCTGAGTAACGGGAGGACAGACGGTGGCTGGCGAACAGGACGCAGTGGTGCCCGCGGAGGCACGGGAGAAGCACGCGCTCCTCGCTGAGCAGGTCGAGGAGCACCGCTTCCGGTACTACGTGAAGGACCAGCCGGTCGTCAGCGACGCGGAGTTCGACATACTGCTGCGCGAGCTGGAGGCGCTGGAGGAGGAGTACGCGGAGCTGAGGACGCCCGACTCGCCCACCCAGAAGGTCGCCGGGGCGTACGAGACGGAGTTCACCGCGGTGCAGCACCGCGAGCGGATGCTCTCCCTCGACAACGCCTTCGACGAGCAGGAGCTGACCGGGTGGGCCGAGCGCCTCGCCCGCGAGGTCGGCACGTCGACGTACCACTTCCTGTGCGAGCTCAAGGTGGACGGCCTCGCGGTCAACCTCACGTACGAGCACGGGCGGCTGACCCGCGCCGCGACCCGCGGCGACGGCCGCACCGGCGAGGACATCACGCCCAACGTCCGGACGATCGCGGAGATCCCGGACCGGCTGGCGGGCGACCGGATTCCCGAGCTGGTGGAGATCCGCGGCGAGGTCTACTTCCCGATGGCGAAGTTCGAGGAGCTGAACGCGCGGCTGGTGGAAGCCGGGGACAAGCCGTTCGCCAATCCGCGCAACGCCGCCGCCGGATCGCTGCGGCAGAAGGACCCCAAGGTCACCGCGACGCGTCCGCTGCACATGGTGGTGCACGGCATCGGCGCCCGGGAGGGCTTCGAGATCGACCGCCTTTCGCAGGCGTACGGCCTGCTGCGGGAGTGGGGCCTGCCGACCGCGCAGCACAACAAGGTGGTCGGCTCGCTCGACGAGGTGCGGGAGTTCATCGCGTACTTCGGCGAGAACCGGCACTCCGTGGCGCACGAGATCGACGGCGTGGTCGTCAAGCTGGACGAGATCCGGCTCCAGGGACGGCTGGGTTCCACCTCGCGGGCGCCGCGCTGGGCGATCGCCTGGAAGTACGCGCCGGAGGAGGTCAACACCAAGCTGGTGAACATCCGCGTCGGCGTGGGCCGCACCGGCCGGGTCACGCCGTACGCGCAGGTCGAGCCGGTCAAGGTGGCGGGCTCGGAGGTCGAGTTCGCCACCCTGCACAACCAGGCCGTGGTCAAGGCCAAGGGCGTCCTCATCGGCGACACGGTGGTGCTGCGCAAGGCGGGCGACGTGATCCCGGAGATCCTGGGGCCGGTCGTCGATCTGCGGGACGGCACCGAGCGCGAGTTCGTGATGCCGGCCGAGTGCCCCGAGTGCGGTACGGAGCTGCGGCCGATGAAGGAGGCCGACATCGACCTCCGCTGCCCCAACTCCCGCTCCTGCCCGGCGCAGCTGCGCGAGCGCCTGTTCTATCTGGCCGGCCGCAAGTCGCTGGACATCGAGAACTTCGGCTATGTCGCGGCGGTCGCGCTGACCCAGCCGCTGGAGCCGGCCGAGCCGCCGCTGCGGGACGAGGGCGACCTGTTCGACCTCACCGTCGAGCAGCTGCTGCCGATCAGGTCGTACGTACGGGACCAGGACAGCGGGCTGCCCAAGCGCGACCCCAGAACGGGCGAGGAGAAGATCGTCACCTTCTTCGCCAACCAGAAGGGCGAGCCGAAGACCAACACCCTGGCGATGCTGAAGAACATCCAGGCCGCCAAGGAGCGTCCGCTGGCGCGGATCATCACCGGTCTGTCCATCCGTCATGTGGGGCCGGTGGCGGCCGAGGCGCTGGCCCGCGAGTTCCGCTCGCTGGAGCGGATCGAGCAGGCGACGGAGGAGGAGCTCGCGTCCACCGAGGGCGTCGGCCCGACCATCGCGGCCTCGCTCAAGCAGTGGTTCGCGGAGGACTGGCACCGGGAGATCCTGCGCAAGTGGCGGGCGGCCGGGGTCCGGATGGAGGAAGAGGGCGGCTGGAAGGACGAAGGACCGCGTCCGCTGGAGGGCCTGACCGTGGTGGTGACGGGCACGCTGCAGAACCACACGCGAGATGGCGCGAAAGAGGCGCTCCAGAGCCTCGGAGCGAAAGTGACCGGTTCCGTTTCCAAGAAGACCGCTTTCGTCGTGGTGGGTGAGAGTCCTGGCTCGAAGTACGACAAGGCGGTCCAGTTGAAGGTGCCCGTGCTGGACGAGGAGGGCTTCGCCGTCCTGCTGGCACAAGGCCCCGACGCCGCGCGCGAAGCCGCCGTGCCCGTCGGGGAGTAGCCGTGCCGGCCGGGACGAAGAGGGGGGCGGACATCACCCGTTCGACGCATACCAGATGGATAAGGGTGGCCAGGTCGCATTCGGGCAACCCCCGCCGACCGCTGCCCGTGGACGCCTTCCGCGGCCTACTGTTGAGGGGTGCGCCTGTCGTGCGCGGCTGTGTGGTGGGCACTCGGCCGTGGTGGCATGACAACGGGGCCACCACGTGGCACGGGCACCGCCGGCAGTGAGAGGGACGGGCATGAAACCGACCGAGAGCGCCGCCCCTGACCCACGCCTGCGCAGGTTCGGGGGCCTGGTCCCCGGCTCCCCGGCACAGCCCCCGCACGACATGGCGGCCAGGCTCATCCGCGCGCTGCCCGGCGCCGTCATGGCGGTCGCCGGCCTGATGCTGGCCGGCGGCGTCTTCAGCACACTGAGCGACGGGCGCGCCCTGTTCCCCGGCGCAGCCGTCGGCTGGTCCCTCGCCCTGCTCACCGGGATCATCGTCGGCCACCTGGTGGCCCTCGGCCGCGGCAGGTGGTGGGGCGGCACCGGCTCCGGTGCGGCGCTCACCCTCTCGGTACTCCTGCTGTACGGATGGCTGCCGGCCGGGCTGGTCAGTCTGGCCGTCATCGTGCTCGTCGGGCCGGCCCGCAGGCGCCGCTGGCGCCTGGGCGTCCTGCACGGCGCGGTGGACATCGTGGGCATCGGCGCGGGCGCGCTGGTCCTCGCGGCGTTCGGGGTCGTACCGACCGTCGAGCAGCCCTGGCAGCCGCTGGACTGGGGCATCGAGGCCGTCCCCCAGGTGGCCCTGGCCGCCGGCGCGTACCTCGGCGTCACCCGGGTGCTCCTCTGGTACGCCCTCGCGCAGCACGGCGGGCTGCCCACCATCGCCCGTACGGCCCTGCTCAGGCAGGCGCTGGTCGCCGGCGCCCTGCTCGGCATCACGCCGCTGATCTGCGTGGTCGCCGTATCGGTGCCGGTGCTGCTGCCGCTCTTCGCCGTCCCGCTGATCGCCCTGGACTCCACGCTGTGGATCGCCCGGGCGCGGGCGGAGGAGCAGTTGCGCGATCCGCTGACCGGGCTGCCCAACCGGCAGTGGCTGCTGGAGCGGACCTGGTCGGCGCTGGACGAGGCCGAACGGCTCGGCTCCCGGGCGGCCCTGGTCCTGATAGACCTCGACCGGTTCCGCTCGGTCAATGACACGCTCGGGCATCTGGCGGGCGACCGGCTGCTGCTGCAGATAGCGGAGCGGCTGCAACTGGCGCTGCCCCGTGGTGCGGAGGCGGCCCGGCTGGGCGGCGACGAGTTCGCCGTACTGCTGCCCACCACCGACTCCACCACCAGCGCACAGCGTGTCGCCCGCCACCTGGTCGCCGAACTCAGCTCACCACTCGACCTGGACGGGCTCACCCTCGTCCTGGAGGCCAGCGCGGGCCTGGCCGTCTTCCCCGAGCACGCGCTCGACGCGGAGGGGCTGCTGCGGCGCGCGGACGTGGCGATGTACCAGGCCAAGCGGGACCGCACGGGTGTCGAGGTCTACGAGTCCAAGCGCGACAGCAACACCCCCGACCGGCTCGGACTGCTGGGCGACCTGCGCCGGGCGCTCGACGCGGGCGAGGTCGAGCTCCACTACCAGCCCAAGGTCCGCTTCGACGGCCAGGTCGCCGGGCTCGAAGCGCTCGTGCGGTGGGTGCACCCGGAGCGGGGCCGGGTCTCGCCCGACGAGTTCATCGCCATCGCCGAGTCCTCCGGACTGATGCCGCACCTGACCGAGTACGTGCTGGAGACCGCGCTGGCCCAGGTCGCGCGGTGGCGCGCGCAGGGGCTGTACGTACCGGTGGCCGTCAACGTCTCGCCGCGCGACGTCCACACCCCCGGCTTCGCCGGCGCGGTGGCGGCCCGGCTCGCGCGCCACGGTGTCCCGGCCGGCGCCCTCCAGCTGGAGATAAC
Organism: Streptomyces mabaensis; assembly: GCF_053763515.1. Lineage (NCBI taxonomy): Bacteria > Bacillati > Actinomycetota > Actinomycetes > Kitasatosporales > Streptomycetaceae > Streptomyces > Streptomyces mabaensis. The sequence goes on along the minus strand of NZ_JBSOPZ010000022.1, from coordinate 14,284 downwards.
GGAACACGTACTGCTGGAGGACCCGCAGCGGGCCGCCGACACCATGGCGGGCCTCACCGGCCACGGCGTGAAGATGTCCCTGGACGACTTCGGTACGGGGTACTCCTCCCTGGTGCACCTGCGCCGGCTCCCGGTGAGCGAACTCAAGATCGACCGCTCGTTCGTGGCCCGGCTCGCGGTCGACACCGAGGACGCGGAGATCGTCCGGTGCACGGTCGACCTCGCCCACTCACTCGGCCTGCTCGTCGTTGCGGAGGGCGTCGAGGACGACGAGACCTGGGAGCGCCTGCGCGACCTCGGGTGCGACGCGGTGCAGGGGTGGCTCGTCGCCGCCGCGATGCCTCCGGAGGAGGCGACGGCCTGGCTGCTGGCCCGCGGCGAACACGGCTGGCGCCGGCCGGCGGAACTGGCGGCGGCCTCCACCGCGGACCCCGCCCCGAAGGAGGCGGACGCCCCGTCCGGCCAGGTGCTGAACTAGGGCCTCTCGTTTGGATCAGGCCGGATCAGGGAGCGGGGTCTGGTGCCGTGCATCGCAAGGCGGAGGAAGGAGCCATGGCGGAGCCCTGGCGACTGACGACAACGCGGCGAGGTGCGGTGCCAGGCCCCGCGAGCCCGGCAAGATCCAAAAGAGAGGCCCTGGGGGGATGTCCGGGGGCCGGGGGCGCCCCGGTTTCGGGCCGGGGCGAGGCCGGGGAAGGACCCCCGGATCGCGCCCCGCCAAACCGTTTCGTGGCCGGGGGCCCGAGCCCCATAGGATTGGGCCCGAAACTACACACTCACCACCCCCAGAGGATCGCTGCATGCCTGGCATCACGCGCGAGGAGGTCGCCCACCTCGCTCGGCTGGCGCGTCTGGAGCTGAAGGCCGAAGAGCTCGACCACTTCGCCGGACAGCTCGACGACATCATCGGCGCGGTCGCCCGCGTATCCGCGGTAGCCGACCAAGACGTTCCGCCGACCTCCCACCCGCTCCCGCTGACGAACGTCATGCGAGCGGACGAGGTCCGTCCGTCGCTCACCCCCGAGCAGGCGCTCTCCGGCGCCCCCGCCCAGGAGCAGCAGCGTTTCAAGGTGCCGCAGATCCTGGGGGAGGACTAATCACCATGACAGCCACCAACAAGAACGAGCACTGCATCAAGCTCACCGCCGCCGAGATCGCCGGGAAGATCGCTTCCGGCGAGCTGACGGCCGTCGAGGTCACCGAGGCCCACCTGGCCCGGATCGTGGCCGTCGACGAGAAGGTGCACGCCTTCCTGCACGTCGACCGCGAGGGCGCCCTCGCGCAGGCCCGTGCCGTCGACGCCAAGCGTGCGGCGGGCGAGAAGCTCGGCCCGCTGGCCGGCGTCCCGCTGGCGCTGAAGGACATCTTCACCACCGAGGGCATCCCGACCACCGTCGGCTCGAAGATCCTCGAGGGCTGGATCCCGCCGTACGACGCCACGCTCACCAAGAAGCTCAAGGCCGCCGACGTCGTCATCCTCGGCAAGACCAACATGGACGAGTTCGCCATGGGGTCCTCGACCGAGAACAGCGCTTACGGCCCGACCGGCAACCCGTGGGACCTCACCCGCATCCCCGGCGGCTCCGGCGGCGGTTCGTCCGCCGCGCTCGCCTCCTACGAGGCCCCGCTCGCCATCGGCACGGACACCGGCGGCTCCATCCGCCAGCCCGCCGCCGTCACCGGCACCGTCGGCGTCAAGCCCACGTACGGCGGCGTCTCCCGCTACGGCATGGTGGCGTTCTCGTCCTCCCTCGACCAGGGCGGCCCCTGCGCCCGTACGGTCCTGGACGCGGCCCTCCTGCACGAGGTCATCGCCGGACACGACCCGCTCGACTCGACGTCCATCGACGCCCCGGTCCCGCCGGTCGTCGAGGCCGCCCGCAACGGCTCCGTCGCCGGTATGCGCGTCGGTGTCGTCCAGCAGTTCCGCGGCGAGCACTACCAGGCCGGCGTCATGCAGCGCTTCGACGAGTCCGTCGAACTGCTGCGGGAGCTGGGCGCCGAGATCGTCGAGCTGGACTGCCCGTCCTTCGACCTCGCCCTCTCCGCGTACTACCTGATCGCCCCCTCCGAGTGCTCCTCCAACCTGGCCCGCTTCGACGCCATGCGCTACGGCCTCCGGGTCGGCGACGACGGCACGAAGTCGGCCGAGGAGGTCACCGCGCTCACCCGCGAGGCCGGCTTCGGCGACGAGGTCAAGCGCCGGATCATGCTCGGTACGTACGCACTCAGCTCCGGCTACTACGACGCGTACTACGGCAGCGCCCAGAAGGTGCGCACCCTCATCACCCGCGACTTCGAGAAGGCATTCGAGCAGGTCGACGTCATTGTCTCGCCGACCACGCCCACCACCGCCTTCCCGATCGGTGAGCGCGCCGACGACCCGATGGCGATGTACCTCGCCGACCTGTGCACCATCCCGACCAACCTGGCCGGCAACGCCGCCATGTCGCTGCCCTGCGGCCTGGCGCCGGAGGACGGCCTCCCGGTCGGACTCCAGATCATCGCCCCCGCCATGCAGGACGACCGGCTCTACAAGGTCGGCGCCGCGGTGGAGGCGGCGTTCGTCGCCCGCTGGGGACACCCGCTGCTCGAGGAGGCACCGTCACTGTGAGCGCTCTGACCAAGGCCATGGGGTTCAAGAAGTCCCGCACCGGCCTGTACCTGTCCATCGGAACCACCGCGTTCGGCGCGCTCAGCGTGGCCAAGCAGGCCCGGAAGGCCCGCACCGAGAGCGACACGCTCCTGCTGCTCGACGCCGTCGTCTCCGCCGCCGCCGTCGCCACCGGCCTGGCCATGCTCTTCCGTGAGCTGAAGCGCCTGGGCGACGACGACGTCCTGCTGGGCTGAGAGGGAAAGTCTCACCGTGACCGTCACTGAACTCCTGTCGTACGAGGCGGCCCTCGCGACGTACGACCCCGTCATGGGCCTTGAGGTCCATGTCGAGCTCGGCACCAGGACCAAGATGTTCTGCGGGTGCTCCACCGAGCTGGGCGCCGCGGCCAACGCGCAGACCTGCCCCATCTGCCTCGGCATGCCCGGCTCGCTCCCGGTCGTCAACGGCACCGCCGTCGAGTCGGCCATCAAGATCGGCCTCGCGCTGAACTGCGAGATCGCCGAGTGGTGCCGCTTCGCCCGGAAGAACTACTTCTATCCGGACATGCCGAAGAACTTCCAGACCTCCCAGTACGACGAGCCGATCGCCTTCAACGGCTTTCTGGACGTCCAGCTGGAGGACGGCGAGGTCTTCCGCGTGGAGATCGAGCGGGCCCACATGGAGGAGGACACCGGCAAGTCGACGCACGTCGGCGGCGCCACCGGCCGTATCCACGGCGCGTCCCACTCCCTGCTGGACTACAACCGGGCCGGCATCCCGCTCATCGAGATCGTCACCAAGCCGATCGAGGGTGCGGGCGAGCGCGCTCCCGAGGTCGCCAAGGCGTATGTCGCCGAGCTGCGCGAGCTGATCAAGGCGCTCGGCGTCTCGGAGGCCCGCATGGAGCAGGGCCAGATGCGCTGCGACGTCAACCTCTCGCTGCGCCCGCACGGGCGCGAGAAGTTCGGCACGCGCTCCGAGACCAAGAACGTCAACTCGCTCCGCTCGGTGGAGCGTGCGGCCCGTTACGAGATCCAGCGCCACGCGGCGGTCCTCTCGTCCGGCGGCACGATCATCCAGGAGACCCGCCACTTCCACGAGGACGACGGCTCCACGACGTCGGGCCGGGTGAAGGAGGAGGCCGAGGACTACCGGTACTTCCCCGAGCCCGACCTGGTGCCGGTGGCACCGACCCGCGAGTGGGTCGAGGAGCTGCGGGCCACGCTGCCCGAGCTCCCGCGGGTGCGCCGCAACCGGCTGCGCGAGGAGTGGGGCATCTCGGAGCACGAGATGCAGTCCGTCCTCAACGCCGGTGCGATCGACCTGATCACCGCGACGATGGACGCGGGCGCGGATGCCGCGTCCGCCCGTAAGTGGTGGATGGGTGAGCTGGCGCGCCGTTCGAACGAGGACGGCGTGGAGCTCGCGGCGCTGCCGATCACACCGGAGCAGGTCGCCCGGCTCACCGCGCTGGTCGCGTCCGGCGACCTCAACGACAAGCTGGCCCGTCAGGTCATCGAGGGTGTCCTCGCGGGCGAGGGCGGTCCGGACGACGTGGTCGAGAAGCGCGGCCTGAAGGTCGTCTCGGACGAGGGCGCGCTCGGCACGGCCGTGGACGAGGCGATCGCCGGCAACCCGGGGATCGCGGACAAGATCCGCAGCGGCAAGGTCGCGGCGGCGGGCGCGCTGGTCGGGGCGGTCATGAAGGCCACCCGGGGCCAGGCGGACGCGGCGCGCGTGCGTGAACTGATTCTCGAGCGGCTGGGCGTCGAGGGCTGACGCGGTTCGTACGTACGCCAAAGGGGCGGCCGGCACCGAGAGGTGCCGGCCGCCCCTTTCCCGTACCGGAGCACTCAGGCGGCCTCGCGCGGTCAGGATCCTGCGTAACCCAGGCGCCGGCAGCTTGGACATTTCGAGTCGTCCTGTTGGACGTTCACCGATGGGCCGTCCGTACGCCTTCCCCGGGTCACCCGGCCTCAGTACCGTCCCGGCCGGAACACCTGACTCGGGAGGATCACTTGGCCACGGACATCTCACGTCGACGCCTGCTCGCCCTCGGCACCGGCACGCTCGGCGCCGCGGCGGCCGGTTCGCTGCTGCCGCCGTCGCTCCGGGCCGCACTCGCGGCCGAGCCGGCCACCGGCGGGCTGCGCGCCGTCAAGCACGTCGTGATCCTCATGCAGGAGAACCGTTCGTTCGACCACTACTTCGGCACCCTCCGCGGCGTACGCGGCTTCGGTGACCGCAACGCCATCGAGCTGCCGTCCGGCAAGCCGGTCTTCGAGCAGCCGGGCCCGCTCCGCACCGTGCTGCCCTTCCCCGTCCGGGAGGCCGCCGAGACCCAGCAGAAGGACCTCCAGTACATCGGCGACCTCGACCACTCGTGGAACGGCGGCGCCAAGGCCTGGAACAACGGCTGGATGGACAACTGGGTGTCCGCCAAGTCCGCGGCCACCATGGCCTACTACGACCGCCGTGACCTCCCGCTGCACTACGAGCTCGCGGACACCTTCACCATCTGCGACGCCTACCACTCGTCGATCCACACCTCGACGAGCCCGAACCGGAACCACCTCGTCAGTGGCTGGACGGGGTACGAGGCCGACGGCAAGCGGGCCGTCTCCAACGCCGCGTACGCGGAGGGCACGCACCCCGGGTACGGCTGGACCACCTACCCCGAGCGGCTGGAGGAGGCAGGCCGCAGCTGGAAGACGTACCAGGAGTGGGAGAACTTCACCGACAACAACCTGGAGTTCTTCGCGACCTTCAAGGCGATCGCCCGCAAGGCACTCGCGAAGGCCGGCGACTTCACGTACATGGAGGCCTTCTACGCCAAGGTGCGCGACACGCAGGACACCGCCGAGCGCGAGCGGCTGCTCGCCGCGCTGGAGGAGGGCGTCGCCACCCTCACCCCGGCGGAGCGCAGCCTCTTCGAGCGCGCCCTGCGCCGCGAGAAGACCGGCAGCCTCGCGGAGAACTTCCGCGCCGACGTCGCGGCCGGCAAGCTCCCCGAGGTCAGCTACCTGGTGCCGTCCGCGCTCGACTCCGAGCACCCCGGCGCCTCCTCGCCGATCGCCAGCGCCACCCTCGTCTACAAGGTCCTCGACGCGCTGGGCTCGCACCCCGACGTGTGGCGGCACACCGTCGTACTGATCAACTACGACGAGAACGACGGCTTCTTCGACCACGTCCCGCCGCCCGTCCCGCCGGCCGAGAACACCGACGAACGCTGGCAGGGGCGCCCCACCGGCCTCGGGATCCGCGTGCCGCTGCTGGTCGTGTCCCCGTGGACCGTCGGCGGCTATGTCTGCTCGGAGGTGTTCGACCACACCTCGACCCTGCGCTTCCTGGAGAAGTGGACGGGCATCGAGGAGCCGAACATCACCCCGTGGCGGCGCGCGGTCACCGGCGATCTGACCTCCGCGTTCGACTTCCGGCGCGGCCGCCCGCAGCCCGACGTCGAGCAGCCAGGCGCCGTCCCGCCGTTCACCGGCCGCTGGCGGCCCGTCCCGCCGGCGGTACAGCGGATGCCCGTACAGGAGGAGGGCACGCGGCCCGCGCGCCCCCTGCCGTACCAGCCGGATGCGTACGGCAAGGCCGACGGCGGCGTGTTCCGGGTCGCCCTGCGCAACGCGGGCCGCGCGAGCGCGCACTTCGCGCTGTACCCGTACGCCGGCGAGTTCCCGGTCCCGCAGCACCGGGACGTCAAGGGCAAGGCGCAGTGGGACGTACCGCTCGCCGGTGACGCCTACCGCTTCACCCTCACCGGCCCGAACGGCTTCCGCCGCGAGTTCGCCGGTACGGCCGCGGCCACCGCGGGCGCGGAACTCTCCTCGCACATCGATCACGAGGACCGCGACCTGCATCTGACGCTCCGCAACCGCGGGACGAAGCCGCTCACCTTCACCGTGCGTCCGCTCGGTTATGTCGACGAGGCGGATCTGCGCGACTGGACCCGGGAGATCACCGTCAAGCCGGGCCGCAGCCGTACGGTCGTGCACTCGGCGGCCGACGCGCACGGCTGGTACGACCTCCAGGTCACGGCCGAGGGCGACAGCGCCTTCCGCCGGCGCCTGATGGGCCACATCGAGAACGGGCGCGCGAGCGTCTCCGGCTGACAGCCGCCGCACACCACGGGGAGCGCGGGGTCCGGGGCGAGCGCCCCGGGGCCCCCGCGCGCCCCTGTGACGATGCCCACGAAAGGGGCAAACGATCAGTCTCGACTGCGACAGTTGCTATCAGTAGGTCATGTGCTCTTTGCAGGGTGTTTCCGGTAAAGATCCAAGAACCACCCAAGGAGCAGGTCCGTTGGCAGCCATAGCACGGTGGTGCGTCCGTCACCGCCTCGTCGCCGTCCTGCTCTGGCTCCTCGCACTCGGCGGCACCGCTGCCGCAGCGGCCTCCGCGGGCTCCGCGTACTCCAACGACTACGAGGTCCCGGGCACCGAATCCGGGCAGGCCACCGACCTGCTCCGGCAAGGGTTCGCCGACCAGGGCGGTGACCGCGACACCCTCGTATGGCACACGGACAGCGGCACGGTCCGCGCCGCAGGCGTCGAGCAGCGCATGACCGCAGCGCTCGACCGGATCGCCGGTCTCCCGGGCATCGCCGCCGTCACCGGCCCGTACGAGGACGGGAACTCAGGACAGAACTCAGGACAGATCAGCGAGGACGGACACACCGCCTACGCGACCGTCACCTTCGCCCAGCAGGCCGACGCCATCACCCCGGAGCAGGCACAGGCGGTCGTCGACGTGGCGAAGTCCGCGGAACGCGACGGCCTCCAGGTGGAACTGGGCGGCAGCGCCATCGCGCTCACCGAGGCACCGACCGGGCACCTCAGCGAGATCATCGGCGTGGCCGTGGCCGCCGTCGTCCTCTTCCTCGCTTTCGGATCCCTTGCCGCGAGCCTGCTGCCCATCGCCACCGCCCTGGTCGCCGTCGGCACGGCGTACGCGGGCATCGTCCTGCTCGGCCACGTCATGACCGTCGCCGACTTCGCGCCGATGCTCGGCCTGTTGATCGGGCTCGGCGTCGGCATCGACTACGCGCTGTTCATCGTCACCCGGCACCGCAAGGGGCTCAAACGCGGCCTGTCCGTGGCCGACGCCGCCGAGACCGCGATCGCCACCACCGGCCGTGCGGTCGTCTTCGCCGGCGCCACCGTCTGCATCGCCCTACTGGGCATGCTGATCCTGCGTCTGAACTTCCTGGGCGGCGTCGCCATAGCCGCATCGCTCACGGTCGTACTCACCGTCGTCGCCTCGGTGACCCTGCTGCCCGCCCTGCTGTCCCTCATCGGCACGCACGCACTCTCCCGGCGCGAACGGCGCCGGCTCGCCGCGGACGGCCCCCGGCCGGAGGCGGTCACCGGCTTCGCCGCACGCTGGTCGCACTTCGTCGAACGCCACCCCAAACTGCTCGGCGCGGTCGCGGCCGTCGTGATGCTCGTCCTCGCGCTGCCGACGCTCTCGCTCCATCTGGGGACCTCCGACCAGGGCAACAATCCGGCCACCTCCACCACCCGCCAGGCCTACGACCTGGTCGCCGAAGGCTTCGGCCCCGGCGTCAACGGCCCGCTCACCCTGGTCGCGCGCCTCGACGGGGCCGACGACCGGCTCGCCCTCGACGGCCTCGCCGACACCCTCCGTACCACCGAGGGCGTCGCCTCGGCCGGGCGCGCCACCGTCAACCGCAGCGGCGACACCGCGGTCATCACCGTCGTACCGGAGTCCGCACCCCAGGACCGGGCCACCAGCGACCTCGTGGACCGGCTGCGCGCCGACGTCCTGCCACGGGCCGAGGCGGGCACCTCGCTGGAGGTGTACGTCGGCGGAGTGACCGCGAGCTACGACGACTTCGCCGAGATCATCGTCGGCAAACTGCCGCTGTTCGTCGGCGTCGTCATCGGCCTTGGGTGCCTCCTGCTGCTGGTCGCCTTCCGCTCCATCGGCATCCCGCTCAAGGCCGCCGCGATGAACGTCGCCGCTGTCGCCTCCGCCTTCGGGGTCGTCGTCGCGGTCTTCCAGTGGGGCTGGGGGAGCGAGCTGCTGGGACTCGGCAGCGCGGGGCCGATCGAGCCCTTCCTGCCGGTCATCATGGTCTCGGTGCTCTTCGGCCTTTCCATGGACTACCAGGTCTTCCTGGTCAGCCGGATGTACGAGGAGTGGCTGGAGACCCGGGACAACCGGCGGGCGGTGCGGGTCGGGCTCGCGGAGACCAGCCGCGTGATCAACTCCGCGGCGGTTATCATGATCACCGTCTTCCTGGCTTTCGTGCTCAGTGGGGACCGTGTCATCGCGATGTTCGGCATCGCGCTCGCCGCGGCGGTCGCCCTGGACGCGTTCGTCCTGCGTACCCTCCTGGTGCCCGCGCTGATGCACATGCTCGGCGGGGCGAACTGGTGGCTGCCGGGGTGGCTGGACCGGTGGCTGCCGCGGATCAGCATCGAACCGACCGACGGCGGACGGGGGCGCGGGCGCCGACGTGGACGCCGACGTGGACCCGGACATGGACGTGGACGTGCGAAGATCGCCGGTGAACTGCTGAGCGAGGAGAGCCCGGCGGCGGGCCACGAGCCGGCCGCCGAACCGGCCCCGGACCAGAACCCGGAGCCGGCCGCGCTCGTCAAGTGACCCGACCCGGCGACAGGACCTGACCCGCATGTTCTCCATATCCCTCGGCGGATCCTTCGGTGACGACCTCGGTGCTGATGCCCGGCTGGGCCCGCTGGAGCCCTGGCAGGCCGAGGAGTACCTCGCCCACATGGACCGGGCGCGCGACTACGTGGGCGAGCACATCGGCCTGGCGGAGCGCGCCACGGACCTCGCCTCGGCGCGGGAGTTCCTGACCGGATACGCGCAGAAGCAGGCGGCGGACACCGGGCGGATCTACGGCATCCGGCTGGACGGCACGCTGGTCGGCGGAGTCCTCTTCCGGACCTTCGACGCCGCCGCCGGGAACTGCGAGGTCGGCTGCTGGCTGGAGCCGGCCGCGGCGGGGCGCGGGCTGGTGACGGCGGCGTCGCGGTGCCTGATCGACTGGGCGTTCGGGGAGCGCGGTATGCACCGGGTCGAGTGGATCGCCTCCGCGGCGAACGCGCGGAGCCTGGCTGTCGCCAAGCGGCTCGGGATGACCCGGGAGGGCACGATGCGCGAGAGCCACCTGTACCGGGGCGTCCGCCGGGACCTGGAGATCTGGTCGGTACTGGCCACGGAATGGCAGCGGGCGTAACTCTGCGCGTTCTCAGCGGGCTCTCAGAAACGGTCCGTACGGTGCGACGTATGGATACCAAGAAAGCCGCCGCACCCGACACGCAGGCCGAGGAGACCGGCCGGGAGGAGACCGGCCCGGAGGAGACCAAGGCCGCTGCTCCTGTGGATGCCGTGCAGGGGGATGCCGACCGCCGCCCGGACAACACCGACGCGGACGCAGCCGCTGACGACGACGCCGGCCACGGGGACGACTCCGCCGGCGCGCGCACCGGCATTGGCGCGGGCGCCGCGGCCGTCGCCGGTGCCGGCCTCGGTGTCGCGTCCCTCACCGGTACCTGGGTGGGGCGGGTGGCCGCCGAGCGGCAGACGCTCATCGGCCAGCTCGAAACCCCGCAGGGCGCCGACCCCGGGCAGACGATCTCCGCCCTCTACGGCGCCGCCTGGGACATGACGGCCCTCGTCAACGGCGCCTTCGCGGTACTGGCCCTGCTCGTCGGCGTCTTCGTCCTGGTCCGCCCGGCCTTCGGCACCCCGGGGCGGACACAGCCCGTCTGGGTCCGGTCGTTCGCGTGGGCAGCCGTCGCTCTCGGAGCCCTCGGCCTGCTGATCGCTGGTGTCATGTACTCCGGCGCACTCGTGGGCCCGCCGCAGGCCGGCTCCTGACTACGGCCCGTAAGGGCGACAGCTCCTAAGGCTGTCCGCGGTCGGTCTAAGGACCTGCGGGCCGGGGAGATGCGGCACTCTCCCGATGTGGTGGGGCCCCCTGGGGCGCGAACCTTGGATCACGCCGACGAACCGTCGGCCGTCCGAGGAAGTGCCACCAGGGAGAACGAGATGTTCGAGTACGAGATCCAGAAGCTCCGCCACGACCAGCTGATCGGCGAGGCGGCCACCGCCCGCAAGGCCCGGCAGGCCGCCAGGGCGCGCCGGGCGGCCCGTGCCGCCGTGCGCTCCGGCCGGCATGATCACGAAGGGACGGTGAGCGCCCTGCGGTCCCGGTTCGCCCGAGCCGCATGATGCCGGGCGGTACGCGCCCGGGCCGCTTGACGCCGGGGACGCCGGGACACATGAGCCTGGGCCGTACGACCTCGGGGCACCTGAGCCCCGGCCGTACGAGCCCGGGCTCCGTCGGTTCCGGGGCGGCGGTCGTCCTCCGTACCGCTGCCCCGGCGCCGGACGTCTGTGCGATGCTCGGCGACGTGGAAACCAGGTCTGTCAGCCCCGTGTTCGTCGGCCGCGCCGACGAACTCACCGTACTCACCGACGCGCTCACCCTCGCCGCCGCGGGAGAGCCGCAGGCGTTGCTCGTGGGCGGTGAGGCGGGCGTGGGCAAGACCCGGCTCGTCGAGGAGTTCCTCTCGGAGGCATGCCGCCGGGAGGCCGTGGTGGCGGTGGGCGGCTGTGTCGAAATCGGCTCCGAGGGGCTGCCGTTCGCACCGTTCTCCACCGCCCTGCGCGCCCTGCGCAGGGCGATGCCGCAGGAGCTGGCCGCCGCGGCCGCCGGCCAGGAGGACGAGCTGGCCCGGCTGCTGCCGGAACTCGGCGACGCTCCCAGGGGCCCGCACCAGGAGGAGAGCACGGCCCGCCTCTTCGAGCTGACCGTCCGGCTCCTGGAACGCCTCGCCGTGGACCGTACGGTCGTACTCGCGCTCGAGGACCTGCACTGGGCGGACGCCTCCACCCGCCATCTGCTCTCCTACCTCTTCCGCACCCTGCGCCGCGGCCGGCTCGTCGTCGTCGCCACCTACCGGGCGGACGACATCCACCGGCGCCATCCGCTGCGGCCGCTGCTCGCCGAACTCGACCGGCTGCGCACCCTCAAGCGCATCGAACTGGCCCGCTTCAACCGCACCGAGGTCCGCCGGCAGCTGGCCGGAATTCTCGCCGCCGAGCCCGAACAGGCGCTGGTGGACGATGTCTTCAGCCGCTCGGACGGCAACGCGTTCTTCGTCGAGGAACTCGCCTGCTGCATCGGCACCACCACCTGCCGGACGGGTCTGAGCGACTCGCTGCGCGACCTGCTGCTCGTACGCGTCGAGGCGCTCCCCGAGGATGCCCAGCGGGTCGTCCGGATGGTCGCCGAGGGCGGCTCGACCGTCGAGTACCCGCTGCTGCTCGCCGTCGCGCGACTGAGCGAGGACGAACTGATCGAGGCGCTGCGCTCCGCCGTCGGTGCCAACATCCTGAACGCCACCCCGGACGGCGACGGTTACCGCTTCCGGCACTCCCTCGTCCGCGAGGCCGTCAGCGACGATCTGCTGCCGGGCGAGCGCTCCCGGATCAACCGCCGGTACGCAGAGGCGCTGGAGGCCGACCCCGCGCTCGTACGGGCCGACGAGCGGCCCATCCGGCTGGCCAGCTACTGGTATTACGCGCACGACACGGTGAAGGCGCTGCCGGCCGTGCTGGAGGCGTCGGTGGCGGCGCGCAGGCGGCACGCGTACTCCGAGCAACTGCGGCTGCTGGAACGGGCGATGGACCTCTGGGAGGACGTTCCGGCCGCGGTCCGGCAGGAGTTGCGCCCGCTGGACTACGCGGAGGCGTACCCGCCGTGCGGCTGTGATCCGGCGACCACCCCGCTTCGCTACCTGGACCTCCTGGCGGAAGCCGCCGTCGCGGCGCGCTTCGGCGGCGAGCGCGAGCGGGCTCTGACGCTCACCAAGAAGGCGCTGCGGCTGCTGGAGGGCGAGAACGACGCGCTGCGCGCCGCGTGGTTCTGGACGGAGCGCTCGAAGCTGGTGCAGAGCCTGGCGCGCGGCGACGGCTGGGCGGAACTGGGCACCGCGCAGGAGCTGGTCCGGGGCCTGCCGCCGTCGGCGGTACACGCCGGGGTGCTGGCGAGTGTGGCGAGCTGGGGACACCGGCACGCGCCGGGACCGGACAGCCTGACGGCGGCCGAGCGGGCCGTGGAGTACGCGCGGCTGGTCGATGCCGAGGAGATCGAACTGACCGCCAGACTCACGGTCGGTGGCCTGCGCACCGACTCCGGCGACATCGAGGGCGGTCTCGCCGAGATGTACGCGGTCAAGAAGCGGGTGGTCGAGCTGGGCATGGTCAGCCAGATCGGCCGCAGCCATGTGAACCTGCCGTCCGTCCTGGAGTCCGTCGGCCGCTCCCGGGACGCCGTGCGGGTCGCTACCGAGGGGGTCGCGCTGGCCGCGAAGTACGGCCTGCGGGACGTCGAGGCGTGGGCGCTCGGCAATATGAACGACTCGCTCCTCGCCCTCGGGCGCTGGGACGAGGCGGCCGGCCACGTCGGGCGCATCCAGGAAGCCGCTCAGACTGCCAAGCCGCGCGGGACGGCGGCGCTTCAGCTGGCGGAACTGGCGCTCGCCCGCGGGGAACTGGCCGAGTCGCGGCGCCAGTTGGCTGCCGCCCACGAGCACTACGGCACCCATGATCCGATGCCGCAGATCACCCTCCCGCTGTCCCGGCTCGCCCTCGGCCTCGCGGCCGCGGAGGGCCGCATCCTCGACGCGCGTGCCGAGCTGGAGCGCGCCCTCGAAGCGGGCTTCGCTCCCGGCACCCACCGCTACGGCTGGCCGCTGCTGCTCGCAGCCGCCCGTGCGGAGGCGGATGCGCGCGGGCTGCCCGCGGCGGAGGCGGGGCGGCCCGGAGCCCTGGCCCGGATCCGTGCGGCGGCCCGGCGACTGGCCACCCCGGTGCCGCTGTGGGTGGCGTACTCACTGTGCGTCGCGGCCGAACTGGAACGCGCGGAGGGCCGGAACTCCGTGGACCACTGGGCGGAGGCGGCCACCGCGTTGGGGCCGCTGGAGCGCCCGTACCTGCTGGCCCAGGTGCGTCTGCGGCTGGCGGAGGCGCTGGTGGCGGGGGCGGGTGGTTCGGACCGTGCTTCCGGTTCTGGCCCTGACGTGCTGGAAAATGGGCGGGAGGCCGCCGCCCGGTTGCTGCGAGAGGCCTGTGAGACGGCCGGGCAGTTGCGCGCCCGCCCCCTGCTGGAGGACATTGCGCTGCTCGCCCGGCGCGCCAGGCTGTCGCTGGCTGCCACGCCCGAAGCGGCCGAACCGTCGGCCGACCTGGCTGACCCGGCCGAGGAGCTCGGCCTGACCAGCCGGGAGAGGGACGTCCTGCGCTTGGTGGCGGTGGGGCGTACCAACCGCCAGATAGCCGAGGAACTCTTCATCTCGCCGAAGACGGCGAGCGTGCACGTGTCCAACATCCTGGCCAAGCTCGGCGTGGCAAGCCGCGGCGAAGCGGCGGCACTTGCGCACCGGCTTCGGCTGTTCAGCTCGGGGGTGGGGACGGGGACGGAAGTGGCGGCGGAGGCGGTGTGACGGGCGGACGTGCCCGGGGGTGGGTGGTGCGGGAAGGACAGGCCCGCGCCCGGGGTCGGGTGGTTCGGGTGGGGGGCCGCCGGGTTGGTGATGATGGCGGCTCCGGGCCGGGTGTCAAGGGCGCTCCCTGCGGTCGCGTCGCTGCGCGATGGCCTTCGGCCACCCTGGACTCCCGTCC
>NZ_JBSOPZ010000021.1:0-129149 GCF_053763515.1 Streptomyces mabaensis | reverse complement strand
CCCCCCCCCCCCCCCCCCCCCCCCCCCCCCCCCCCCCCCCCCCCCCCCCCCCCCCCCCCCCCCCCCCCCCCCCCCCCCGCGTCTGCATGCCCGTACACCGACCCCGTCCCACCGGCCCGTACACCGCTCGTACGCCGGTCCGTGCACCCGCCCGTACACCGGCGCGCCCTCCCCCCGCCCGCATATCGCATTTCCCAGCGGCGCCACGCCGGTTGGTGGCAATCTGCTCAACAGCAGATACGCAGAGATACGTAAGCAGTCGGAGGTGCCGTTCCCGTGGCGTCCAATGTCAATCCCACCGTCCGACGCCGCCGGCTCGGCATGGAGCTCCGCCGCCTGCGCGAGGAGAAGGGCATGACGGCCGAACAGGTCGCCGAACGCCTCCTCGTCTCCCAGTCGAAAATCAGCCGCCTCGAGAACGGCCGCCGGTCCATCAGCCAGCGCGACGTGCGCGATCTGTGCGAGGTGTACGAGGTCGAGGACCGCCGCCTGGTCGACTCGCTCATGCAGATGGCCAAGGACTCGCGCCAGCAGGGCTGGTGGCACGCCTTCGGCGACATCCCGTACAGCGTCTACATCGGCCTGGAGACGGACGCCGCCTCGCTGCGCGTGTACGAGCCCCAGGTCGTCCCCGGCCTGCTGCAGACCCGCGAGTACGCGGAGGCGCTCATCCACGGCGCCCTGCCGGAGACCGCGCACACCGACATCGAGAAGCGCGTCCAGGTACGGCTGCGCCGCCAGGAGCGAATTGCCGCGCCCGACCACCCGCTCCGGCTCTGGGCTGTGATCGACGAGGCCGCGCTGCGCCGGCTGGTCGGCGACCGGCAGCTGATGATCCAGCAGCTGGAGCACCTGATAGAGCAGGCTCAGCTGCCGCATGTGACGGTGCAGGTGATGCCGTTCGCGATGGGCGCCCACCCCGGGGTGAACGGGCAGTACGCGGTTCTGGAGTTCCCGGACGCGTCCGACTCCAGCGTGGTCTACATCGAGGGCGTCACCAGCGATCTCTATCTGGAGAAGGCGGCCGACGTCCAGAAGTACAGCGTGATGTACGAGCACCTGCGCGCGCAGGCGCTGAATGTGGACCAGACGCAGCAGTTCATCGCGGACATCGCCAAGCAGTACGCGAAGGAGTACGCGAGCTGAGGAGTACGCGAGCCGAGGCCCCAGGGGCCCCCGGGGGCACGGGAGCCGGTACGGTACACCGTCGCCACCGCAGCGCGGAAGACCCTTCTGGTATATGCCATCCGGTCGAGTGAATGCCCCCTTCGCGCAGCGGAGTTGGCGAGTAGCGTCGATCACGCCATCAAGAACGTTGGCACAGCAATCGACACAACTGGCTAGACCGGAGCGAACATGGCAATTCTTCAGGGCGCGACGGATACCTGGACGAAGTCCTCGTATTCCACCGGGAACGGTGCATGCGTAGAGGTGAAGTCCCCCGTCACGCAGGCGATTGCGGTGCGTGACTCCAAGGTGCCGGAAGGTCCCTCGATCACCTTTGTGCCGGCCTCGTGGACCGCATTCGTCGCACAAGTGAGCCGGGGCGCGTTTGACCTCGGCTGAACCGGCACCATCGGTACCATCGGCACAACCAGCACAACCCATGAGCCCTCTCGACTGGTCCGCCGTCCCGGCCGAGGGGGCTCGGCCATGCCCTACCTGAGTTCGTCCACGTACCGGTCCGTCCCCGGCACCGTCGGGATGAACGGCGCCACCAACTCGACCCTCCCGAGGCCCGACCGGGCCACCGCCTCGTCCAGCCCCGTGAAGCGCTCCTGCCAGCACTCGCGCGGGTCGCACTCCAGGAACCACAGCAGGGTCAGCCGGGTGTCCACGCCCTCGACCTGCTTCACGTACGTCATCCGGTCGCCCGGCAGCGGCGTCGGCCGGAAGACCACCACCATCGCCGCCGGCGACCCGGCCAGCCGCTCCGGCAGATGGCGCGAGCACAGCCACTCCAGCAACTCGGCGCGCTGCTCCGGCCCGTCGGCGTCGACGACCTCGAGGACCAGCCCCCGGTAGGGGTGGTCGAGCGCGTGGAAGTCGCGCGGTCCGGCCTCCCCGTCCCGGTAGACCGTGGCCTCGTGGTCCTGGAAGGCGGTGAAGACGTGGGTACGCTCCTGGTGGACGCGGCCGTCCCGGTTCAGCCGCTTGTTGATGCCGACGGTCCACTTCATGTGCTCGTCGTAGCGCCCGTCGGTGATCCAGTACGTGGAGAGGTAGGCGCCCGCGGTGACCGGCTGGGCGACCGCGGACTTCTCCGGACGGCGCAGCAGCTGGAGCTCCCGGGTGGCGACCCAGCGACGGCCGGCGTACATCCACGGCATCGCCATCGCCCCGGCGATGTAGTGATCGTCTTCATACCATCTGTGGTAGGCGCGCTCATGCCCGAGATGCGGCTCGACCATGGTGATCAGCGCGTGCCCGGGCCGGACTCCGTACGGTCCGACGGCGGCCAGCTCCGCGTAGGCCCCGGGGCGGGTGTCCGCCGCCTCCTCTGCCGCCTTGTGTTCCTCTGCCGCGTTGTCTTCCTCGGCTGCCTTGCCTGCCTCTGCCTGCTCCTCTGTCATCCCTCCGGTGTATCTGATACCTCGTCAGTTCGGGAGGGGCCGGACCGGATTCACCGGATGCGGAAACATAGGTGGCATATGCATGCGTACGCGTTAGGGTGCGTGCCGTAGACCATCACCCGTACCAGCGAAGGAGCCGCCATGCGCCCCGCCGCCCTGCCCCCTCTCGCCGCCCGCGCGACCTCGGTCGGCAGTTCGCCCGTACGGGACATCCTCGCCCTCACCGAGCGCCCCGGGGTGATCTCCTTCGCCGGCGGACTGCCCGCCCCCGAACTCTTCGACGCGGAAGGCCTGCGGGCCGCCTACGACGACGCGCTCACCACCGCCCCGCGCCGCGCCCTGCAGTACTCCACCACCGAGGGCTTCCCCGCCCTGCGCGCCGCCGTCGCCGCCCGGATCACCGGCCGGGGGCTGCCCACCGGGCCGGACGACCTGCTGATCACCACCGGCTCGCAGCAGGCACTCACCCTCCTCGCCACCACCCTGCTGGAGCCCGGGGACACGGTCCTGGTCGAGAGCCCCACCTACCTCGCCGCCCTCCAGTGCTTCCGCTTCACCGGCGCGCGCGTCGTGCCCGTCCCCTGCGACGACGACGGCATCGACCCCGCGGCCCTCGAAGAACTCGTCGTGCGCGAGCGCCCCAAGCTTCTCTACACGATCCCGACCTTCCAGAACCCGACCGGCCGCACCCTCCCCGCCGCCCGCCGGCTCGCGGTGGCCTCGGTCGCCGCCCGGCTCGGGCTGTGGGTCATCGAGGACGACCCGTACGGCGAACTGCGCTACGAGGGCGCGCCCGAGCCCTGGGTCGCCGCGCAGCCCGGCGCCGAGGACCGCACGGCCCTGCTCGGCAGCTTCTCCAAGATCATGGCGCCGGGACTGCGGCTCGGCTGGCTGCGCGCGCCGGACGCCCTGCGCCGCGCGTGCACCATTGCCAAGCAGGCCGCCGATCTGCACACCTCGACCGTCGACCAGGTGGCCGCGGCCCGCTACCTGGCCGCCGCCGACCTCACCGGTCACCTGGACCGGGTGCGCACCGCCTATCGCGCGCGGCGCGACGCACTGCTCGACGGCCTGGACCGGGGCGCACTGCCCGAGGGGTCCGCGTGGAACCGCCCGGACGGCGGGATGTTCCTCTGGGCCCGGCTGCCCGACGGGTACGACGCCACCGCACTGCTGCGGACCGCGGTACGGCACGACGTCGCGTACGTCCCGGGGGCGCCCTTCTTCGCCGCCGCCCCCGACCCGGCCACCCTGCGGCTGTCCTTCGTGACCCACACCCCCGACGAGATCGCCGAGGGGCTGCAACGGCTCGGCAAGGCGCTGGCCGCCCACGTCGGCTGACCCGCGGACCAGGACCACCGCCTCGCGCGCCTTCCCTCCTCCGCGCATCCCCCCTACTCTGACGCATCGTCAGTTGCCCCAGTAGGGACCATGCCGCCAGGAGGCGACCGCGCATGCTGCTGCAAGGGAAGACCGTCATCGTCTCCGGAGTCGGCGCCGGACTCGGCCATCAGGTCGCCGCCACCGTCGTACGCGACGGCGGCAACGCCGTGCTCGGCGCCCGCACCGAGGCGAACCTCGCCAAGTCAGCCGCCGAGATCGACCCGGACGGCACGCACACCGCGTACCGGACCACCGACATCGGCGACGAGACCCAGTGCGAGGCGCTGGCCGCGCTCGCCGTCGAACGGTTCGGCCGCCTCGACGCCGTGGTCCATGTCGCCGCCTGGGACAGCTACTTCGGCGGTGTCGAGGATGCCGACTTCGGCACCTGGCAGCAGGTCATCGACGTCAATCTGCTGGGCACCCTGCGGATGACCCGCGCCTGCCTGCCCGCCCTCAAGGCGGGCGGCGGCTCGGTCGTCATCGTCGGTACGCAGTCCGCCGTGGCCGCGCCCTCGCAGGTGCGGCAGGCGGCGTACGCGGCGTCCAAGGGCGCGCTCACCTCGGCCATGTACTCCATGGCCCGCGAGCTCGGCCCGCACCGGATCCGGGTGAACACGGTGCTGCCCGGCTGGATGTGGGGGCCGCCGGTGCAGGCGTACGTACAGTTCACCGCGCACACCGAGGGCGTGCCCGAGGCGGAGGTGCTGGACCGGCTGACCGGGCGGATGGCGCTGCCCGAACTGGCCACGGACGGGGACGTCGCGGAGGCCGCGGTGTTCCTGGCGTCCGACCGGGCCCGCGCCATCACGGGGCAGTCCTTGCTGGTCAACGCGGGCGAACTGATGAGGTAGGAGAGGCGGGGAGGAGCGTGAGGGAAACGTCCGTCCGCCTGGTCGAATCGTATGCTCGGTGAATGATGACGAGCGCTCCGCAGCCGCAGGGACCCGCCAACGGGCCGACCGCCGGTGGACCGACCGGAGACGGGCAGGCCGCCAACGGGCCGACTACCGGTGGGCCGACTACCGGTGGGCCGGCCGCCAACGCCATGCGCCGCGCGCTCCGGCGCGCGCGGGACGGTGTGGCACTGGACGCCGCCGAGGCCGCCGTACTGCTGCAGGCCCGCGGGGACGACCTGAGGGACCTCGCCGCCTCGGCCGCGCGCGTGCGGGACGCGGGGCTGGCGGCCGTGGGGCGGCCGGGCGTCATCACTTACTCGCGCAAGGTCTTCATCCCGCTGACCCGGCTGTGCCGGGACAAGTGCCACTACTGCACCTTCGTGACCGTGCCGGGCAAGCTGCGGCGGGCCGGGCACGGGATGTTCCTGTCCCCCGACGAGGTGCTCGACATCGCCCGGCAGGGCGCCGAACTGGGCTGCAAGGAAGCCCTGTTCACGCTCGGCGACCGGCCCGAGGAGCGGTGGCCGGAGGCCCGGGAGTGGCTGGAGGCGGAAGGGTACGACGACACCCTCGCCTACGTACGGGCCATGGCGATCCGGGTACTGGAGGAGACGGGGCTGCTGCCGCACCTCAACCCGGGCGTGCTGACGTGGACCGATCTGCAACGGCTCAAGCCGGTGGCGCCGAGCATGGGGATGATGCTGGAGACCACCGCGACGCGGCTGTGGTCGGAGCCCGGCGGCCCGCACCACGGCTCCCCCGACAAGGAGCCCGCGGTCCGGCTGCGGGTGCTGGAGGACGCGGGCCGGTCCAACGTGCCCTTCACCACCGGGATTCTGATCGGGATCGGCGAGTCGTACGAGGAACGGGCGGACTCGCTGTTCGAGCTCCGCAGGACCGCCCGCGCCTACCACGGCATCCAGGAGGTCATCGTCCAGAACTTCCGCGCCAAGCCGGACACCGCGATGCGCGGGATGCCGGACGCGGAGCTGGAGGAACTGGCGGCCGCCATCGCCGTGGCCCGGCACATCCTGGGCCCGTCGGCCCGTATCCAGGCGCCGCCGAACCTGGTCGACGGAGAGTACGCGCTGCTGATCGGCGCGGGCATCGACGACTGGGGCGGGGTGTCGCCGCTGACGCCCGACCATGTGAACCCGGAGCGGCCGTGGCCGCACATCGACGAGCTGGCGCGGCGTACCGCGGCCGCCGGTTTCGAGCTGCGGGAACGGCTCACCATCTACCCGGAGTTCATCCAGCGCGGCGAGCCGTGGCTGGACCCGCGGCTGCTGCCGCACGTACGGGCGCTCGCGGACGAGGAGAGCGGGCTGGCGAAGGAGGGAGTGCAGCCGTCCGGACTGCCGTGGCAGGAGCCCGATGAGGGCTTCGTCGCGTCCGGCCGTACGGACCTGCACCGGACCATCGACACGGACGGCCGGACCGCCGACCGCCGGGACGACTTCGACGTGGTGTACGGCGACTGGGACGCGCTGCGCGAGGCGGCGGCCCCGGGGATGGTGCCGGAGCGGATCGACACGGACGTACGCCAGGCCCTCGCCCGGGCCGCCGACGATCCGGAGCGGCTGACCGACGCGGAGGCACTGGCCCTGCTGCACGCGGATGGCCCGGCACTGGACGCACTGACCCGGATCGCGGACGAGCTGCGCCGGGACGTGGTGGGCGACGAGGTCACGTACATCGTCACGCGGAACATCAACTTCACCAACGTCTGCTACACCGGCTGCCGTTTCTGCGCGTTCGCGCAGCGGCGCACGGACGCCGACGCGTACACCCTCTCGGTGCAGCAGGTCGCCGACCGGGCGCAGCAGGCGTGGGAGGTGGGCGCGGTCGAGGTGTGCATGCAGGGCGGCATCCACCCGGATCTGCCGGGCACCGCGTACTTCGACATCGCGCGTGCGGTGAAGGAGCGCGTTCCGGACATGCATGTGCACGCCTTCTCGCCGATGGAGGTCGTCAACGGCGCGAGCCGGACCGGGCTGTCGGTCCGCGAGTGGCTGGCGGCGGCGAAGGAGGCCGGTCTCGACTCGATCCCGGGGACGGCGGCGGAGATCCTCGACGACGAGGTGCGGTGGGTCCTGACGAAGGGCAAGCTGCCTGCGGCGACCTGGACCGAGGTCGTGCAGACCGCCCATGAGCTGGGGATCCGGTCGTCCTCGACGATGATGTACGGGCATGTGGACCAGCCGCGGCACTGGCTGGGCCACTTCCGTACGCTGGCCCGCATCCAGCAGGCTGCACTGTCTCAAGGCGTCGGCGGCTTCACGGAGTTCGTGACGCTCCCCTTCATCCACACCAACGCCCCCGTCTACCTGGCGGGCATCGCCCGGCCCGGCCCGACCGCCCGTGACAACCGGGCCGTCACCGCCATGGCCCGCCTCCTGCTGCACCCGCACATCACCAACATCCAGACCAGCTGGGTCAAACTGGGCGCGGAGGGTGCGGCGGAGATGCTGCGGTCCGGGGCGAACGACCTGGGCGGCACGCTGATGGAGGAGACCATCTCCCGGATGGCCGGTTCGAGTTACGGCTCGTACCGCTCGGTGCGGGACCTGGTGGCGATCGCGGAGTCGGCGGGCCGGCCGGCGAAGCCGCGGACGACGCTGTACGGGGAGGTGCCGCAGGAGCGGGTGGCGGCGGCCCGGGCCTCCGACGGACATCTGCCGGACCTCCTCCCTGTGCTGGAGTGACGGCGGCGTGAGACGATCCCCACCGGTCAGGCCGTCAGCACTGTCACGACCGGTCAGGGGAGCGACGGGGTGGTGGGCGAAGGGGGGAGATCCGATGACCTTGTTTCTCGGTCTCGGCATCGCGGGGGTCGTACTCCTCGTGCTGGCGCTGGTCTTCGACGGCGTCCTGGAGGGGCTGTTCGGCGGTGTGCTGGACGGCCTGTTCGACGGACTGCTGTCCCTGCCGGTCATCGCCGGGTTCATGTCCATGCTCGGGTTCGGTGGCGCGATCGTGCTGGGCACCACGGGCCTCGGGGGCGGTGCGGCCACGGCGGTCGGCGTGCTCGCGGGGGTCGTGACGGGCGGGCTGGTGTGGAAACTCAGCCGGGTGCTGATGCGCAGCCTCACCGACGCGACTCCGCACCAGGACGATCTGATCGGCACCGCGGGATCCGTCGTCACTCCCATTCCGGCCGGCGGCTACGGCGAGGTGCTGCTGCGGCTCGCGGGCCAGCCGGTGAAGTTCGCGGCCAAGTCCGAGGTGCCGGTGGCGCGCGGCACGGAGATCTGGGTGGAAGCGGCGCTGTCGGCCACCTCGGTCGCGGTGCGGCCCGTCGAACGCTGACCTGACCTCGCCACCACAGATCCAACCAACCGATTCGTTTCGATCTGCCGTCCCCGGGCTGCCGTCCTCTGGCTGCCGTCCACGGGTGGCAGGGGGGTTCTCATGAGTCCAGTCGTCATCGCCGTGGCGGGAGTGGTCGTACTCCTCGTCCTGCTGGCCCTTGTCGTGGTCACGCGCTACAAGGTCGCCGGTCCCAGCGACGCCTTCATCATCACCGGCCGCCGCGGCAAGAAGTCCACCGACCCGGTCACCGGCCGGATCAGCACCGACAACAGCGGCCAGAAGGTCGTCGTCGGCGGCGGAGTCTTCGTCGTGCCGTTCGTCCAGCAGAAGTTCACCCTGGACCTGTCCAGCCGGCACATCCCGATCCATGTGCGCGGCGCGGTCACCCTGCGCGGCGTGAAGGCCAACCTGGAGGGTGTCGCGATCGTCAAGGTCGGCGGCAACGAGGACAGCATCCGGGCGGCCGCCCAGCGCTTCCTCCAGCAGCAGGACGGCATCGTCGGCTTCACCCAGGAAGTGCTGTCGGGCGCGCTGCGCGCCATCGTCGGCCGGATGTCGGTGGAGGACATCATCCGGGACCGGGCCGCGTTCGCCGGCCAGGTCGCGGAGGAGGCCGAGGCGAGCCTGTCCGGCCAGGGCCTGGTCCTCGACGCGTTCCAGATCCAGGACATCACCACCGAGGGCTCCTACCTGGAGGACCTCGGCCGTCCGGAGGCCGCCCGCGCCAAGCAGGAGGCCGACATCGCCGAGGCCAACGCCCGCCGGGTGTCGGAGCAGGCGCGGCTGAAGGCCGCCGAGGAGATCGCGGTCGCGGAGCGGACGTTCAACCTGCGCCAGGCGGAGATCAAGGCGGAGACCGAGGCGGCGGCCGCCAAGGCCAACGCGGCGGGCCCGCTCGCCGAGGCCGCCCGCCGCCAGGAGGTGCTCGCCGAGCAGGAGAAGGTGGCCGAGCGGCAGGCGGCGCTGACCGACCGCGAGCTGGACACCAAGGTCCGTAAGCCGGCCGACGCGGCCCGCTACCAGGCCGAGCAGGAGGCGGAGGCCCGCCGGGTGGCGCTGGTCAAGGAGGCCGAGGCGGACGCGCAGCGCTCGCGGCTGACCGGTGAGGGCGAGAAGCTGCACCGTGCGGCGCTGGCCGAGGCGGTACGGATCGAGGGCGAGGCGCACGCGGCGGCGATCGCCGCGAAGGGTTCGGCCGAGGCCGAGGCGATGCAGAAGAAGGCCGACGCGTTCGCGCAGTACGGCGACGCGGCCGTGCTGCAGATGCTGGTCGAGGTACTGCCGCAGGTCGTCGCCAAGGCGGCCGAACCGCTGAGCGCCATCGGCAAGATGACGGTGATCTCCACGGACGGCGCGAGCCAGCTGTCCCGGACGGTCGCCGACAACGTCGCCCAGGGCGTGGAGCTGCTGTCCTCGACCACGGGTGTCGATGTCGCGTCCCTGCTGAAGAACATGACCGAGCGGGGTACGAGGGCCGGTGCGGCTGCCGCCGCCGGCCCGCAGGCGCAGTCTCAGTCGTCCTCGCAGGCACAGGCGGGCAACGGCAGGATCGAGATCACGGACTGATCCGTACACAAGCAAGCCCGGCCGGTGGCGCACCGGCCGGGCCTGCGCATGCGGTGCGCACTCAATCCACGCGCCGCAGACACCAGCGGCCAAACGCGACCAGCCGGGCGACTGTCCAGATACCGGCCATCCACCGATCCACCCTCTGAACCGGTCGTTCCAGGTCGATTACAGTGCAGCGCCATGAGCGCAGCAGCCACCGCCGTCTGGGGCCGGGCGGAGCAGCAGGACTTCCGCAGCCGGGTCCGCGGCACCCTGCTCGGCGGCGCCGTGGGCGACGCGCTCGGTGCGGGCGCCGCGGATCTGCCGTTCGAGTCGATACGGGTGGCCCACGGTCCCGAGGGGATCACGGACTTCGTGCCCGCGTACGGCAGACGCGGGGCGGTCACGGCCGCCACCCAGCTGACCCTGTTCACCGTCGACGGCCTGATCCGCGCCCAGGTGCGCCGCGACACCGGCGCCTGGCACCCGCCCACCGACGTCCACCGGGCGCATCTGCGGTGGGCCGCCACCCAGCGCGACTGGGGCCCGGACGAGCGCCGCAAGGACAACGGCTGGCTCGCCCGCGAGGAATGGCTCTACGCCCGCCGCGACCCGTCCCCGGCCTGTCTGACCGGTCTCGGCGACGAGATCATGGGCACCCTGGACCGGCCCAAGAACCCCACCGCACGCGACGCCGGCGCGCTGGTCCGCTCCGCCCCGTTCGGCCTGCTGGTGGGCTGGGAGCCGGCCCTGGTCCTCCAGCTCGCCGTGGAGTGCGCGGCGCAGACGCACGGCCACCCCACCGCGTACCTGTCGGCCGGCGCGCTGGCCCTGATCGTGCACGGACTGGCCCGCGGCGAATCCCTCGACGGATCGGTCCAGCGGGCGCTGGCGGCGCTCGCCTCCCGCCCCGGCCACCAGCCCGTCACGGACGCCCTCAAGCACGCGCTGGGCGCGGTACGGCAGGGCATGCCGTCCCCGGCGCTGGTCGAGTCCCTCGGCGACGGCAGGGTGGCCGAGGACGCGCTCGCCATCGCCGTGTACTGCGCCCTGGTCGGTGAGGACGTACGCCACGGGCTGCGGCTCGCGGTGAACCACGGCGGCGCGTCCGTGGCCTCGGGGGCGGTGTGCGGCGCGCTGCTGGGCGTTCTGCACGGCGAGACGGCCCTGCCGCCGGCCTGGCTGGCCGAGCTGGAGGGGCGCGGCACGGTGCTGGAGCTGGCGGACGACTTCGCCATGGAGATGACCCAGGGCCCGGCCCTGCACGGCCCGGCGGTATCGGCACCGGGCTGGCTGGCCCGCTACCCGCGCGGCTGAGCACTACAGGTACTGCGCCTCTACAGGTACTGACCCTCTACAGGTACTGCGCGTAGTCGTCCAGCGCCCGCAGCACCTCCGCCTCGCCGGCCGGCGGGAGCTGCAGCACGACCTCCTCGATGCCCAGGTGCGCGAAGTGCGCCAGCTTCCCCGGCGTGGGCAGCACGGCGTACGGCACGACCTCCAGCGCTTCGGGGTCCCGGCCCGCCGACTCCCACACCCCGCGCAGCACCGGCAGCGACTCGGTCAGCCCGCGCCCGCCGATCGGCAGCCAGCCGTCGCCGTACTCCGCGATGTGCGCGAAGAGCCGCGGTCCGGCCGCTCCCCCGACCAGCGTGCGCGGCGCACCGCCCTTCGGCTTCGGGTGGGCGTGGCTGGCCCGTACCGACCCGAACTCGCCCTTGTACGCGGTCGGCTCCTGCGCCCACAGGGCCCGCATCAGCGCCATCCGGTCCCGGCCGAGCTCGCGCCGCGACGACCACTCCACGCCGTGGTCCGCCGCTTCCTCCCTGTTCCAGCCAAATCCGACGCCGAGCGTGAAACGCCCGCCGGAGAGGTGGTCGAGGGTCGCGATCTGCTTGGCCAGGGCGATCGGGTCGTGCTGGCCGACGAGCGTGATGCCCGTGCCGAGCGCGAGGCGCTCGGTGACCGCGGCGGCCTGGCCGAGGGCCACGAAGGGGTCGAGCGTCCGGCCGTACTCGGGCGGCAGTTCCCCGCCCGCCGGGTGCGGGGTCGCGCGCTCGACCGGAATGTGGGTGTGCTCGGGCAGATAGAGCCCGGCGAACCCGCGCTCCTCCAGCTCGCGCGCCAGCCGCACGGGCGTGACGGTCTGATCGGTCAGAAAGATCGTGGTCGCGATCCGCATACGGCGGCACCTCCGTGGTCGTCGGGCCCAACGTAGGCCGTACGGACGGAAATGACACGGCACATGCACGTCGGCCGGGTCGGCTGATTCACGCGACGCACACGGACGGCCCCGGCCAGCAGGATGTGTCCAGCAGGTCGGGGCCGTCCGGCAGGTGGGGCGGGTGGGTCAGTCCTGGACTACCAGGGCCGGGGTTTCCTTCGTCAGGATCTCGCCGCGGAAGAAGGCCGGGCTGCGGCGCTGCGTGATCAGCATGATCACCAGGCCCAGCAGCAGCAGGCCCACTCCGATCACGAACACCGAGCCGACGCCGAAGACCGCGGAGCCGCTGCCGTACGCCGGGTCCCACATGTCGTACAGCGTCTTGCCGAAGACCGCGGTCAGCAGGATGCCGCCGAGGACCGGGCACAGGCCCTTGTAGACGAAGTCCCGGCCGGACCGGAAGAGGTCGCGGCGGAAGTACCAGGCGCAGGCGAAGGCCGTGATCGAGTAGTAGAAGCAGATCATCAGGCCGAGCGCGTAGATCGTGTCGACCAGCACGTTCTCGCTGACGAGCGTCATGACCGTGTAGAAGACGCCGGTCGCGACGCCCGCGACGACCGTCGCGCGGCCGGGGGTCTTGAAGCGCGGGTGGACCTTGGCGTACGACGCCGGCAGGGCCTCGTACGTCGACATGGCCAGCACCGTCCGGGCGACCGGGATGAAGGTGGTCTGCAGGCTGGCCGCCGCCGAGGCGAGGACCGCGATGAAGAGCAGGATGCCGAGGGCCGGGCCCATGACGGGGCCGGCGAGGGCGGCGAAGACGTTGTCGGAGGTCTCCGGGTTGGCGAGGCCGAGGCCCTTGTCGCCGGAGCCGACTGCCATCTGCGCGGCGATGCCGGTGGCCAGGTAGGAGCCGACCAGGATGACCATGGCGATGAGGGCGGCGCGGCCGGGGGTCTTCGCGCTGCCGGTGGTCTCCTCATTGGTGGCCAGGCAGGCGTCCCAGCCCCAGTACATGAAGATCGAGAGCGACAGGCCGGCCGTGAAGGCGGCGAAGGACTGGACCGCGAAGGGGTTCATCCAGGACCAGGAGAAGTCCAGGCCCGTGTCGAAGGTGCCGCTGCCGGCCTTCTGGAATGCCATCGCCACGAAGACGGCGAGGACGACGAGCTGGAGCCCGACCAGCGCGTACTGCACGCCCTTGGTGGCAGTCATGCCGCGGTAGCTGATGGCCGTGGCGATGGCGATGAGGGCCAGGCAGGTGACGATGTGGACGGCTTTGTTCTCGTCCAGGGCGGCGATCGACTCACTGCCGCTGATCTCGCCCGCGAGGAGCCAGAAGTACGAGGTCGCGACGCCCGCGAGGTTGGACAGCACGATGATCGTCGCGATGACGAGGCCCCAGCCGCACATCCAGCCGATGCGCGGGCCGAAGGCCTTGACCGTCCAGGTGAAGGAGGTGCCGCAGTCCGGCATGGCGCGATTCAGCTCGCGGTAGGCGAAGGCGACCAGCAGCATCGGGAGGAAGCCGGCCAGGAAGACGGCGGGCATCTGCAGACCGACCTCGCCGGCCGTGGAGCCGAGTGTCGAGGTCAGGCAGTACACCGGCGCGACGGTGGAGATACCGATGACGGCGCTGCCCATGAGGCCGACGGAGTTGCCGCCGAGGCCCTTGCTCCGTACGCCGCCGTCGGTCGCGTCGACGCCCCGTACCGTGTCTCCGGCCTGGGGCCGTGCTTCCACCTGAGTCATACAGAGGACGTTAAGTGCTGCGGTTTCCACATCCGGAGCGCTCGACTCCCCTCTCAGACCCTTGGATAGTTCGGTTGTAAACCGTTATCGATCTGGGAATGGAAAGCCTTTGGCGCGCATGACCCACCCATCGATAGGCTCACTCCCGGGACTTCCGCATTGCGAGAACCGCAGCACTGTCCGTTTTGTTCGGATTCAAAAATTTCCCGCACGGGTTTCCGGCGGCCTCAGCCCGGCCACACGATCGCCTGCGTCTCGCTGTACGCGTGCAGCGCATACGACCCCACGTCCCGCCCCACCCCGCTCCGCTTGAACCCGCCGAACGGCGCCTCCATGTTCCGCCCGATGGTGTTCACCCCGACCCCGCCCGCACGCAGCCGCCGCGCCACCCGGAAGGCGCGGGCCACGTCTCCCGACCAGACGTAGTCGAGCAGGCCGAAGTCGGTGTCGTTGGCGAGCGCGATGCCCTCCTCCTCGTCGTCGAAGGGGACGACCACGACGACCGGCCCGAAGATCTCCTCCCGGACCACCCGCATGTCGTTGGTGCAGTCCGCGAACAGCGTCGGCGCCACGTAGAAGCCCTTGTCGTACGACGGCCGCGCGCCGCCCGCCACCAGCCGCGCGCCCTCCTTCCTCCCCAGCTCGACGTACGACTCGACACGGTCGCGGTGCGCGGCGGAGATCACCGGGCCGACCACCGTGCCCGGCGCGGCCGGGTCGCCCACCGTCAGGAAGCCCAGGTAGCCGGTCAGCTTCTCGACCAGCCGGTCGTGGATGCCGCGCTGCGCGAGCACCCGCGTCGGGGCGGTGCAGATCTGCCCGCTGTAGAAGGAGAAGGTGGTGCCGATGCCCGAGACCGCCGAGTCGAGGTCGGCGTCGTCGAAGACGAGTGCCGCGCCCTTCCCGCCCAGCTCCATGAGCTGCCGCTTCATCCCGCGTCCGCACACCTCGGCGATGCGCTGCCCCACGGCGGTCGAGCCGGTGAAGCTGACCATGTCGACGTCCGGTGAGTCGACGGCCGCCTCGCCCGGCCCGGCGCCCGACCCGGTGACGACGTTGACGGTCCCGGGCGGCGCGCCGGCCTCCTCCAGCGCCTCCGCCATCCGGTAGACGGAGAGCGGGTCCTGCGGGGCGGGCTTCACGACCACCGTGTTGCCCATGGCCAGCGCGGGCGCGACCTTGCCGGCCGGGTTGGCCCACGGATTGTTGTACGAGGTGATGCAGGTGACCACCCCCACCGGCTGCCGTACCGCGACCGCGCCGAAGACCCCGGCCTTCCCCATCGGCCCGGCCTCGTTGATCTGCGGGGGCAGCGGGTTCTCGACCGGTTCCAGGGCGCCCTTCGCGTACCGCCGGAAGCGGGCCACCGCGACCGCCACCTGCATCCCGCGCGCCGTTGCCGTCGTTGCACCGCTCTCCGCCTGCGCGAGTGCCGCGTACGGCTCGAACTCGCGCTGCATGAGGTCGGCGGCCCGGTCGAGGATGCGGGCGCGCTCCTCGGGATTCGTCCGCGACCAGGCCGTGAACGCCTCGCGGGCCGCCGAGGCCGCCGCGTACACCTGCGCGCGGCTCGCCTCGGGAGCGAGGCCGACGACCTCCTCGGTGGCCGGGTTGATCACCTCGTAGTGGCCGTCGTCGGGCTCGGTCCACTCCCCGCCGATGAACAGCCTCTGCTGCCGGGTCACCGGGTGCTCACCGTCCTGGTGTGAAGGCCGGAGCGCAGCACCGTGCCCGGCACGGCGCCGGTGATCTCGTCGTCGCGGATCGTCTCGACCCCGTTGACCCGTACGGACACGATCCCGACGGCCCGCGAGTCCAGGCGCGGGCTGTCGCCGGGCAGGTCGTGGACGAGCGTGGCGGGCCCGGCGTCGATCCGTTCCGGATCGAAGAGGACCAGGTCCGCGTGAAAGCCCTCCACGATCCGGCCGCGCCCGCGCAGCCCGAAGAGCTGGGCGGGATCGTCGGTCAGCATCTTCACGGCCTCCTCCAGGCCGACGAGCTTCCGGCCGCGCAGGCAATCGCCGAGGAACCGGGTGGTGTACGGGGCGCCGCACATCCGGTCGAGGTGCGCGCCGGCGTCGGAGCCGCCCAGCATGACGTCCTCGTGCTGCCAGGTCTCCTTCCGCAGCTGCCAGCTCGCCGGGTCGTTGTCCGGGGGCATGGGCCACAGGACGGTCCGCAGGCCGTCGTTGGCGCAGATCTCGACCAGGCACTGGAACGGGTCCTGGCCGCGCTCGGCCGCGATGTCCTTCACCACGCGCCCGCCGAGGCCCTCGTTCTCCTGGGAGTAGGTGTCTCCGATGACGTACCGGCCGAAGTCGGCCAGCCGTCGGAAGACGCCGGCCTCCTTGCTGTCGGCGCGGCGCAGCATCCCGTCCCGTACGGCCGGGTCGCGCAGCCTCTCGATCCGCTCGGGGACGGGGAGGGAGAGGATGTCGCCCCAGCCGGGGATGAGGTTGAGGGCGCAGAAGGTGCCGAGCGACATGTTCATGGGCGTGAGGATCGGCATGGTGAGGGCGACGATGCGACCGCCCGCCTTGCGGGCACGCTCGCTCGGTATGAGCTGGCGTGGCACGCGTTCGGGGACGGACGCGTCGATGGTCAGGACGTTCCAGTTGAGCGGGCGGCCGGCGGCGGCGCTCATCTCCACCAGGAGGTCGATCTCCTCGTCCGCGAACTGGTCGAGGCAGCCGGCGACGATCGCTTCGAGCTGGGTGCCTTCGTGGTCGGCGACGGCCCGGGAGAGGGCGAGCAGCTCCTCCGGACCGGCGTGCCGGGAGGCCACGGGCTTGCCGTCGCCGTCGGAGTGGGTGGCGGACTGGGTGGTGGACAGGCCCCAGGCACCGGCGGCCATCGCGTCGTGGAAGAGCCGCAGCATCTCGTCGAGCTGCCCGGGGGTCGGCCGGCCGCCGACCGCGTCGGCGCCCATGACGTGCCGGCGCAGCGCGCAGTGCCCCACCATGAAGCCGGCGTTGACCGCGATCCGGCCTTCCAGTGCGTCCAGGTACTCGCCGAAGGTGGACCAGCTCCAGTCGACGCCCTCTTCGAGCGCCTTGAGGGCCATGCCCTCCACCTTGGACATCATGCGGCGGGTGTAGTCGGCGTCCTCGGGCCGGTCCGGGTGCAGCGGGGCGAGGGTGAAACCGCAGTTGCCGCCCGCGACGGTGGTCACGCCGTGGTTCATGGAGGGGGTCGCGTACGGGTCCCAGAAGAGCTGGGCGTCGTAGTGCGTGTGCGGGTCGACGAAGCCGGGGGCCAGCACGAGCCCGGTCGCGTCCTCGCTGGTGCGGGCGTCCTCGGCCGCGCCGCCGGGCGGGGCAATGACGGCGATACGGCCGTCGCGCAGGCCCACGTCGGCGGTGTACGCGGGGGCGCCGGTGCCGTCGACGACGGTCGCGCCCTTGATCAGGTGGTCGAGCATGGGGTGGCGTCCCTTTCTCCGTACGTCGGTTCTCCGTACGTCGGGTGCGGTGTCCCTGCGGGGCAGTGCGGGGGGCGGGTGGGCTCGCCCCGACCGGAGGGCAGCCGCGGCCGGCCGCGGCTGCGGCGCCCTCCGGCGGGGCCGGTGCGGGACGGCTGGTCCGGGAAGACGCCGGCCCGCGTCCGGGAGGGGCGGAGTCCGCGCCCTGGAGGGGCGGAGCCCGCGCCCCGGGCGGCGCCCGGTCAGTCCCCGGCGGACCGGCGGAAGTGGGTCGTCCGGTGGACCGGGTCCGTGTCGATCTTCGGGATGACGTGCTCGCCGATCAGCCGGATCGACTGCAGCGTGTCCTCCCGCGAGATCCCGATCGGCAGCCCGAACGACAGCTGGTCCGCGCCCGCCTGCTCCCACCGCTTGCACTGCCGGAAGACCTCGTCCGGGTCGCCGCAGATCAGCAGCTCCTCCGCGATGAGCAGTTCGACGATCTCCTCGTTGAACTCCGGAAGCGTCTCGGGCCACACGGGGAAGCCCTCGGGCCGCGGGAAGGTGTCGTGGTACCGGAAGACCAGCGACTGGAGGTAGTGCAGGCCGCCGCCGGCCGCGATCCGTACCGCCTCCTCGTGCGTCGGCGCGCAGATCGCCGTCGACGTCACCATCACGTTGTCGTTGACGAAGTCACCGACCGGCTCCGCCTCCTGGATGGCGGTCTTGTACTGCTCCAGCACCCACTCCATGTCAGAGACCTTCTGGACGCTGAAGCCGAGGACGCCGAGCCCCTTCCGGGCGGCCATCGCGTACGACGGCGGGGACCCGGCCGCGTACCACATGGCCGGGTGCGACTTCCCGTACGGCTTGGGCAGGACCTTGCGCGGCGGCAGCGACCAGTGCTTGCCCTGGAAGCCGGCGTACTCGTCCTGGAGCCACATCTTGGGGAACTCGGCGATCGTCTCCTCCCAGATCTCCTTGGTGAAGTTCATGTCGGTGACGCCCGGAATGAACCCCAGGATCTCGTGCGACCCCGCCCCCCGACCCGAGCCGAACTCGAAGCGTCCTTCCGACAGGTGGTCCAGCATGGCCACCTTCTCGGCGACCTTGACCGGGTGGTTGACCTGCGCGAGGGGGTTGAAGATGCCGGAACCGAGGTGGATGCGCTCGGTCGCGTGCGCGAGGTAGCCGAGGAAGACGTCGTTCGCGGAGAGGTGCGAGTACTCCTCCAGGAAGTGGTGTTCGGAGGCCCAGGCGTACTTGAAACCGGACTGGTCGGCCTGGATGACGTACTCGGTCTCCTCCATCAGCGCCTTGTGCTCGGCTTCCGGGTCGACCTCGGCGCGCTTGCCCACGTACCCCTGTACAAAGAGACCGAATTCCAAGGAGGTTCACCGTCCTCGTTAGTTTCTGACGAAGCGTCAGATGCTGATGGATGACTGTTCCACCGACCGCATGGGCCGTCAATAGCCCGGCGCCGGGTCGGGCGGATCGGGAGGATCGGCGGATCAGAGGATGGACACCCCGGCGAGCCATCCGCCGTCGATGACGAACGGCTGCCCGGTGATGTACGAGGAGTCCGCGCAGGACAGGAACAGCGCCAGCCGCGCCACCTCCTCGGGCTGCCCCACCCGCCCGAGCGGAACCAGCTTCTTGTACAGCTCGTCCAGTGCGGCCGACGTCTCGGCCGGGTCGGCGGTGGGGTCCAGCTGGGCCGGATTGCTCATCGGCGTGTCGATCGCTCCCGGACACATGGCGTTGACCCGGATGCCCCTGCCCGCCAGCTCCATCGCCGCGACCCGGGTGAGCCCGACGATCGCGGCCTTGGTCGCGGCGTACGAGCCGACGAAGGCCATGCCCGAAAGCGCCGTGTACGAGGCGGTGTTGACTATCGTCCCGCCGCCCGCCGCCTCGATCTCCGGGGCGACCGTCTTCATGCCCAGGAAGGCGCCGACCTGGTTGACCTGGACGACCTGCTGGAACTCCTCCAGCGGAGTGGCGACCAGCTCGTTGAAGCGCAGGATGCCGGCGTTGTTCACCAGCCCGTCGATCCGCCCGAAGGACTCCCGGGCGGCGGCCACGGCGGCCGCCCAGTCGTCCTCCCGGCTCACGTCGAGGTGTACGTAACGGGCCGCGTCGCCCAGCTCCTTGGCGACCGCCGTCCCCTGCTCGTCCAGCACGTCCCCGAGCAGTACCCGCGCGCCCTCCGCCACGAAGAGACGCGCCTCCTGCTCACCCTGTCCGCGCGCCGCTCCGGTGATGACGACGACGCGACCGTCGAGCTTGCCCATGCCTTCACTCCTCAGTCGTCGAGGTGCGGAGCGACGTCGGTGGCGAACGCCGCCATCTGGTCGGTGAGTTCGGTGACGTTCCTGCTGCGGAACCGCACCTGGATCTGGTGCACCCCCATCGCCGCGTACGCGCGCAGCGACTCGGCGAGGGCCTCCGGCTTGCCGCTCAGCGTGCGGCGCCCGACGTCCCAGGACGCCTCACCGACGTACAGCGGCTCGGTGATCGCCCCGATCTCGATCGGATCCGTCACACCCGCCTCGGCCCGCAGCCGCGCGATCCGCGCGATCTGCCCGGGCAGCTCCGACCGCGGGTCCCCCTGCGGGAGCCAGCCGTCCCCCCTGGTGGCTGCCCGGCGTACGGCGGCGGGCGACGAACCGCCCACCCACACCGGGACCCGCTCCTGCGCGGGCCGCGGCCGCTGGCCGAGCCCGCTGAAGGAGAACCGCTCCCCCGCGAACTCCGGGAACTCCTCCGGCCCCAGCGCGGCCCTGAGCGCGTCGACGGTCTCGTCGAGCACGGCTCCGCGCCCGTCGAAGTCGGCGCCGACCGCCTCGAACTCCTCCCGCACATGCCCGGCGCCGACGCCGAGGATCAGCCGGCCGCCCGAGAGGTGGTCGAGCGTCGCGTACTGCTTGGCGGTGATCAGCGGATGCCGCAGCCCGACGACCGCGACATGGGAGAGAAGCCGGACCCGCTCGGTGATCCCCGCCAGGAAGGAGAGGGTGGCGACCGGGTCGTACCAGACGGTGCCCATGGCAGCGGCGAGACGACGCGGAATGGCGACGTGGTCGCAGCACGCGATGTACGCGAACCCGCCCCGGTCCGCCGCCCGCGCGACGGCGGCGAGCTCCCCGGCCCCGGCGGCGGCCTCCCAGCCCTCCGCGTAGAGAGCGCTCTGCGACTGAACGGGAAGCTGCATCCCGTACGCGAGCCGGCCCGACGGCAGCACCTGCACCATGGGATCACCTCTATCTGACGAACCGTCACATCAGCGGCGGGTGGCCATCGTGACGCGCGAGCCCCCCATCAGGCAAGGGGCGGGGCGCGGGCACATCGCGGCCGCGAGGGACACGGAGATCGCCCCCGCGGCCTTCCCTCTCGCGCTGACCGAGGTTCACCACGTGGCCGGCGTGCGCGCCGGACGCGAGGCCGCGGACACGATCGTTCGGACCATCGCCGCTCCTGCGAAGGCGATGCGCATCGCCCTGGCCGACACCACGCCGGAACTGCTGGCAGCATCCCTGTCCGTAAGTGCCCGCTTCCAGGATCTCGACCTCGACCTCGTCGACGCGGTCAATGTGGTCCTGGCCGCCGAGTACGACACCGAGGCAGTCCTCACCCTGGACCGCCGGGACTTCCGTGCGCTGCGCCCACTGACCAGCCACCAGGCGTTCCGCGTCCTGCCCGACGACCTGTAGACACCGAAGGCCGGTGGGCGGCCGTTCGGCGGCCGTGCCCAGGGGTCAGGCCGCGACTACGAGCTACGGGCGGCCGAAGCCCCTGCCGGCGACGACCGCCCGAAAGGCCCCCCACGCTTCCGGCGTAAAGCGGAGCATCGGCCCGCCCGGGTCCTTGGAGTCCCGTACGGCGACGGTGCCGGGGACGTTGGCGGCGACTTCGACGCACTCGCCGCCAGCCGAGCTGTAGCTGGACTTCACGAACTGGAACGCGGACCCGGGCACCGGCTACATCTCCTCAACGACGCGTCTGATGAGCGACCGGGAGTCGGTCTGCGCGAGCGCTTGCCGGGCAACGCGATCGAAGATCGCCGCGTGATGCGCGGTGTCCTGCTCGCTCTCCAGCCACAGGGTAGACGAGGGCGTGTCGAGGTGGACCACGTCCATCGCGCCCGACTCGGCGAACGACATGACGGTGAACGCGCCCGCCATGCTGGCGTGAGCACCTGCGCGGTACGGCAGCACCTGGACCTTCACGTTGGGCAGACTGGTCAGCTTCAGCATGTGTTCGAGCTGGGCTCGCATAGCCTCGCGGCCACCCAGCTCGTGCCGGAGAGCTCCTTCGCCGACAATCGACCACAGCTGGATCGGCCGGTCGCCGGTGATCCGCTCCTGGCGGGCTACACGAGCCTCGACGTACCGTTCGATCTCGTCGGGGTCGTCCCAAAGCCCGGCCGCCACGTGCAGGGCCCGCGCATAGTCCGGAGTCTGGAGCAGACCCGGGATCAGGGCCACTTGGAGTGTTCGGACACGGGTGGCA
Source organism: Streptomyces mabaensis (assembly GCF_053763515.1). Classification (NCBI taxonomy): domain Bacteria; kingdom Bacillati; phylum Actinomycetota; class Actinomycetes; order Kitasatosporales; family Streptomycetaceae; genus Streptomyces; species Streptomyces mabaensis. The sequence continues at coordinate 107,606 of NZ_JBSOPZ010000021.1, read as the reverse complement.
ACGTCCTCCAGCGCCACGTACTCGACCTGCGCCCGCAGCTCCGGATACTGGTTCCACCAGCCGTGCGCCTTGCGTCGGTCGCGGTCGGCCCTCGCCAGGTCCAACAGGCCGGCGACCAGATCGCGATCGTCCACTCCGTACAACTCACAGAGCGCCTTGACGTCCGGGTCCCGCACCGGCACCCAGCCGCGCTCCATCTTCACGACCTTGGTCGCCGTCGCACTGAGCGCCTCCGCCGCCTCGGCCTGCGTCCTCCCGGCCGCATCCCGTAGGCGCAGCAGTTCTCCACCGAGCTTACGTCCCAGCACAGTTGACGTTCGGGCCAGCGCCGACGCCCGCCTTGGAGCCATGCGGTCCCACCTCCTCGTACGACTCAGCACGTCACCGTTCCGGGAACATATTCCCGGGAACAACTTGCACAGGAAGTATTCCATTCCCTACCGTCAGTGAGCAACCGCTCGCACAGCGGCGCCAGTTGGCGGAAGTGCACCGCTCCGCGCTGCGCGGACGCGGCATCGCCACCGCCGTACGCACCCGACCGCACAAGGAGATGCACGTCCATGGCCAAGCCTTCAAGCGAAGCCGACCGGTACGACATCACCCACTACCCACCGCGCCTGGAATCCGTCCCCCTGTCCCGCCTGCGCGTCGCGCGGCTGATCACGGAATGGGGTCACCCGTCGCTGGTCGATGACGCGGCCCTGCTCACCAGCGAGTTGACGACAAACGCCCTGCTGCACGGCTGCTTGTGGGACCGACTCTTCCGAGTCGAACTCTTACTGACGGGACCCACCCTTCGGATCGTCGTCACCGACCCGAAGGGCGAACGCAAACCGGCACCGCGCACGCCGGCCGAAGGCGACCAGTTCGGCCGAGGCCTGCTCCTCGTCCGCGCGCTGGCGGCGAACTGGGGCGTACAGGAACTCACAGTCGGCAAGGCGGTCTGGGCAGAGCTGGGCGCGTGCACTGACCAGCAGCGAGAGCTGGACGGCACCACGAGGCCGCCCGGCTTGTGAGTATGGCGCGTCCAGGAGATGGCAACTGATGCCCGCGCGAGGCTCCGCCACATCCGCCTCCACAACTAACACTCGACGGCCACCCTGCTCCTAGATCAAGGCGTCGACCTCGTCGTGACCAAAGAACTCCTCGGCCACGCCCACATCGGCGTCACCGCCACCGTCTACGCCCACGTCCGACTTCGCCTCCAGCGAGACGCCATCGACACCCTCGGCACCGCGCTCAGCCCGGCGACCACCGAGACAGCCCGCTGACGTTGCCGTCAACTGCTGCCGTCACCCCACGCAAAAGCCCCGCCAGGACGCACCTGGCGGGGCTTCAGATTTGCGGTCGCACTCCGATTCGACCCACATCAGACGATCACGCCGCGGCCAATCGAAGTGGCGGGAACGCACTCAGCTATCCCGTTACCAGCTCACGCATTCGCGCGATCAGATCGCCAGATCCAAGATCTTCCGACAGTCGGACAAGCCGCTCGTAATACTCTTCGCTAATCGACAACTCGTCCTCGTAAATCCATGAGCACATGGTGTCGAAAGCTAGGGCGAACTCTCCGGCCGCCAGAAGGTCGCGCACATCGACTACGACCGGAGGCGCAGTGATGGGAGACTCCTCTAGCAGTTCTTCGATCTTGGCGGCGTACTCTACAGATTCCACTGCGTCTCCATCAGGGCTGATACGGGAAACCGGTCACAATTCGGTCCGTTGCAGGTTCATAAATGACCCTGACGTTCACGCCGTCCACTACTCCTTCAACCTTCCACCGCGACGGATCCCCATTCCTTGTGTACAGGGCTCCAGCTCGGCCTGTCTGCTGCGTCCTAACGCTGTTGGGGCTGGTCGCCACGTCGACAATGCTGTCGAGGATCTTGTCGGTGTCCCAGCCACGCGGAAACACGCTCTTCCCAGGCTGTCCCGGCCACTTATGGCCGCCACCCGTTCTGTCACCGTGAATGATATGGAACTGCTCTTGCCCACCAATCATTTCGCGGCCGATGCCGGGACAGTTGCTGTTGTGAACAAGAACCGGAGTCTTACCTGCCAGCACATAGTACGTGTGGAGGTCGTCGACCGTGAGGTTGTACGTGCGCGCGCGCTTACTGAAGGGGTCGTTCGCCGTCACGATGACGGTGGTCTGGTCATCCGTGAGCAGGGTCATCCCGGGGCGCAGGTCCCGTGCCTCAATCCATTCCTTCTCGGAAGGGGACCAGAACGGGTGCTCATGCGTGGCGGTGAGGGTTTCGACGCCATCCTCGGTCGCGATGGACAACTTGTTGAAGTGCTTGTCATCCTCGGTGACTATGAGCGCGGTGACAGTTCGCGGCCCGCTCTCACCCGTTTCGGGGTCCGTGGCCAAGACTTCGTCACCGAGCCGCACGTCCTCAATTTCCTCGGTCGTTCCATCAGCCATCAGGACGGCAGTTCCGGCGAGGAAGCACTTGTTGCATCCTCCGCCCTTGAGGCCGACCTTTCGCGCTATGAGGGCCAGGACGACGTCGAACGTGATTTTCGCGGTGCCCGCCGCGCTTCTTCCGCTTGCGAAGTCGCCGTAAATTTCCCTTCCTCTGTCCCAGAACCCCATCGTTGAGTTCAACAGCAACCCTGGGGGCGTGAAGCCAAGGGCGAATTCTGCCGCTTCGCGACACCCCCCGTCGAAGGAGACGCAGTTCCAAGCGTTAGAGGCATATGCGATTCCTGAATTCCATGCCGAACTTCCGAAATTGATCGCCTCGTCCGTGAACGTGTTGCCGAAATCAGAGAACCAGTCGCCGCTATCCTCATTTCCGCCACCGTTGCCCGTGTTACCGCTGCTATCGGTGGGTGCTGTGCCTGCGCTAGCGCCTTGCGACTTCTTCGGCGGCCCTGGGACATGGCCAGGGGTCGTGTTCTCGTGGTCGGGGCTGGGACGTGTCGGGCAGTCAATCTCTGCGCACATGCCCGTCGGGTCACTCGTGGTGACGGGCGTGTTGTTGGCGTAGCTGTAGCCGTTGAGTGACTGCGGGCTCTCCGGGACGAGCAGCGGGTCGACGCTGATGAATTGGCCGATGCCGGGGTCGTATTCGCGGGCGCCGATGTGGGTCAGGCCGGTGATGGTGTCGGCGGGCTTGCCGAGGAAGGCCTTGTCGTCGGGCCACGTGGTCGGCTTGGTGCCGCGGGGGGCGCCGAAGGGGGTGGTGTAGCGCTTGGTGATGGCTAGCGTGCCCGCGTCTATGGCGAGGCTGGAGGTGCCGTGGTGGTCAGCGGCGAGGAAGTTCAACTTCGTGCCGGTCACGCCTGCGGTGGCGGTCCGGACGGCGATCGCCTTGCCGGCGGCGGTGTAGTAGCGAGTGCCGGAAAGTGTCTTCGCAGTGCCCTTGGTGGTGAGGCGGACTTCCGTGGCACCGAGATAGAGGACGGTGTCGCCGTCGGCGGTGGTGGGGCGGCGGATGAGGAGTTCGCCACCGGCGTCGTACAGGTACTTCGTACCAAGGGCCGGCTTGGTGCCTGCGGCGGGCTCGGTGGTGGTGGCGAGTTCGCCCTCGGTGTTCCAGGTCAGGGTCTGAGTGGCCTGGGTACCGGGGCGGGTGGTGGTGTTGCCGGTCTTGTCGTAGGCGTAGGACTTGGTTGTGGTGCCGGTGACCGTCTTGGCGAGCGGGTGGGGCTGGTTGTTGGTGGTGCCGTAGGTGTAGTCGGTAGTGGTGTTGCCCGCGGTCGTGTGCTGGGTTTCGGTCTTGCGCTGGCCGGCCGCGTTGTAGGTGTAGCTCGTCCAGTAGGGAGCTGCGCCGTCGAGGTTGGCGGTGGTGCGGCCGGTGGCGGCGCAGTCGGCTGTCTTGGGGGTCCAGGCCTCGGTCAGGCGGCGGTAGCCGTCGTAGGCGAAGCACTGGTTGTCGGTCTTGCCGGTGCCGCCCAGGGTGGACCGGTCGAAGATCGAGGTGACGTTGCCGGCGTCGTCCTGGGTGAACGTCAGTGCTTGTGGCGCGTAGCTGTGGACGTCGTCAGTGACGGAGGAGGCGGTGAGACGGCGAGTGCCGTCCTCGTACTCGTAGTTGAGGTAGGTCTTCTTGGCGGTGGTCGGGTCGGTGGCGAGGCTGAGCTGGAGCAGGTCACCCAGAGGGGAGTAGGCGGCGCCCTGGAGGAAGCCGGTAGTGCCCTGGGCGGTGAGTTCGCGCCCTGCGCCGGCATTGAAGTTGCGGGTGTAGGAGACGGTCTCGGCCGGGAGGCCGCCGACGGCGGGGTTGCCTGCCTGCTTGATGGTGCCGTCGAGGTTGTAGACGGTGGAGAAGGACAGGGTCTTGGCGACGCCCGCTGCGATGAGCGGGTCTGCGTCGGGGAGGATCAGTTGGCTGCCGGTGACCTGGTAGAGCGGGTCGTAGGCGGTGACCTTGCTGGTGTAGGCCTTGCCGATCAGGCCGCCGTCGTAGCGGACAGCAGTGTCGCCCTGGCCCTTGGCGAGGATGTCAAAGGTCCAGGCGGCGAGCTTGCTGGCGTCGGTCTTGGTGCCGTCCCACTGGCCGGTCTTGCGGCCGAGCACGTCGTACTCGGCCAGGAGTGTCTTGCCGCGGGCGTCGGTGGTGCTGACAGCCTGGTCAAGCTCGTTGTAGGCGGTGGTGGACGTGCCCTTGTCCGGATCGGCCGCCGAGGTCTGTCGGCCGAACAGGTCGAAACCGTAGGACCATTTCGCCTGGTCCGGCCCGGTGATGCTCCCCTGCTGACCGGCCGGAGTGTAGGTGAAGGAGGTCTTGGTGAAGTCGCTGCCAGTGGGCTGCGGGCTTCCGTACTCGCGGCGCTCGGTGGTCTGGCCCAGGGCGTTGGTCACCACAGCGGTGGCCTGTCCGCCGGCCGGGGCGCTGCTGGTGACGGTGTCGCCGGTGTAGGTGGTGTCGGTGGTCCAGCGAACGGTGCTGTAGGTCTTGGTGACCGTCTTGGTGGGCCGGCCGGCGCCGTCGTAGGTAGTGTCGCTCTGCAGCGGGGGCTGGCCGCCGTCGATCTGGACGATCCCGCCGGACGGGGCATTGACCGCGTCCCAGATGTCGGCTTGTGAGACGTAGGCCAGACCGCGGTCGTCATACACCGTCTGGGAGATGACGCTGCCCCCACGTACCGAGGGGGTCTGGCTCTGCCGGGGGCGCAGTTGGGAGTCGTAGATGTCGTAGGTGGTGTTGTAGCCGGAAGCGTCGCCCTTGAGAGTGGCAGTGGAGACCCAGGGCAGGGCGGCGGCTGTGACGCTGTAGTTGTAGACGTAGTTGGGGGTCTTGCCGAGGGACTTGGAGCGGTTGGGCAGCCAGACCTGGGTGACGCGGCCGAGGGCGTCGTAGGTGGACTCGGTCACCTTGCCGTTGGGGTCGGTGGCCTTCGTCGGAGCCCCGGTCGCAAAGTCGACGAGCGTGGTGGCTTTGTGGAGTTTCGCGTTCTCCGCTGTCGATGAGGTCAGGGGGCCGGTGGCCGCGGGTGTGTAGGTGGTGGTGGCGACGGTGGTGTCGTTGGTGTCCTTGACCGTCAGCGGGCGGCCGAGCCCGTCGTAGGTGGACGTGGCCGCCTTCTGCCAGATGGGCTGGTTGTCGGTCCCATAGGCCTGGGCCCGGCCCGTCCAGCGCGGCTCACCCTTGGACGGTATCTGGGCGGCCGACCAGGACGTGGTGTCGTATGCGGTGGCGGTGTCGGTGATGACGTCACCAGGTCGGGTCGAGTCAGCGGGCAGATCGAGCTGATCGTCGGTGGTCGCGCAGGGCTTGGCGACGGTTCGGCTGCGGGAGACCAGATTGTTGATGCCGAGAGTGTCGTTTCGGGCGTACCAGGTGCGGGTGCACTTCTCGTCACCGGTGACGGCGTTGTCGCCGTTGTCCTCGACGGTTGCCGCCATCCCATAGCCGTCGTACGTGGTCACCACTGAGCGCACCCGATCGCGCGGTGTGCCGCTGGTGGTGATGTTCGTGCGGGCGTGGGTGGCGGCGGTGCGGATGTAGTACGCCTCCGTGTCGGCGTAGGACTTGTGCTGGGTGGCGGTTCGCTTGGACCAGGGGTCGTTGACCGTGCCGCCGACTTCCTGGGCACCGTTGTAGGTGACGGATTCGCGGGTGAATCCCGCGTACTGGTCGGCATCGGTGATCGCCGCGGCCTTGATGCCGGTGACCGTGGCGGTCTTGCGCTGGACAGGATCGGGGGTCTTGCCGTCCGCGCCGAGGACGCGGTCTCCGTTCATGCCGCGCATATAGACGGTGACCGTCTTGGACTGCGTCCGGTCCGCCCGGCCGGTGAGGTGGGTGACCTTTTCGAAGCCGCGCCAGATGGACCAGGTGCGTTCCTTCTCCTTGGTCATCGGGTCGTCGTTGTAGTGCCAGGCCCCGCCGCCGACATATTCGTACGAGTGCTCGACCGCTGCGGAGCCGCCCTTGGGGTCGGTGGTGGAGACTCGCGCGACCGGGTACTTCTGGAACCAGTCGAGAGTCGGGACCTTGCCGCCGTTCGGTGACCAGTAGACGGGGTAGCAGCGGCGGGTGTTGGTGTCGACCTTGGGCATCGTCTGGCCGGCGATGCAGTCGGCCGGCATGTAGTTGACGATGGTCTGCGCGCCGGTCTCGGACGTGATCGTGTACAGGCGCGGCTTCTCGAGGGAGAGAATGTCGTCGGTGGCGCCGTCGACCCGGTTGGGCAGGAACTCGTGGGCGAACTTCACCGGATCCAGGCTGATGGCGGTGCCGCGCAGGCCGGTGTGGCGGAGCTCTTCGAGCCACAGCGACTGATCTGAGGTGTCACCGGTGTCGCCCGGGTCGAGGTATTTCTGCTTCAGCTGCCACTGGTCGACGGGCCTGAAGCCGGGCGTGGTGCCGGCAGCCTCCCAGGCGTAGGTGGTCACAGCGGTCAGACGCTTGCGGGTGAAGAAGGTGGGGCCGACGTTCCCCGTGCACTTGTCGCCCGTCTTGCACACCGCGTCGAACGGCACGTCGGGCCAGTTGTCCCGGGTGTCCTCCGTCAGTGCGTCACAGCCGGTTCCGGCGGCGAGGCAGCGTTCGTCGTTGTCGAAGACGACCTTGTTGGAGGCGGCCGGTGTCGCGGTGAAGAGGGCTCCGGCGCGCTGTCCGTAGCGGATCTCCCTGAGGTGGCCGCCGCGAATGTACTCGGTGCCGGTGGTGTCGTCGCCGAGTGTGTCGTAGTTGTTCTCCTCGGCCTCGTACCAGTACGAGGAGGCGTTGCCGTGGGTGTCCTCGACGTAGTCGAGGTTCCACCGCCAGGCCTGCTTCTTGGACCGGCCGGCAAGGGTGGTGCCGTCCGCGTAGCCGGGCTCGCCCGCGTCGTCGCCGAAGACCGGGACGGTCCACACCGACTGGGTGCGGTCGGTGGCTCCCGCGCCGTCGAGCTTGTTCAGGCCGAACACGTACTTGGTGCCATTGCCGGTGGTGACGGTCCAGTACTCGCCGTTGTCGTCACCATTGTCGGTGGCGCCGGTGGAGTGCGTGACGGTCGAGGCGTCGTCGTTCTTCAGGCGCCACTTGCCATTGGTGTCGTCCTTGACGAGCTCGCTGGCCTTCCCGTTGAGGACGAGGGAGGCGTTCTCGTACTTCCAGCAGAGGTCGAACTTGTCGGTCTGTCCGTCGTCGTCGCAGGAGCCGTACTTGCGCTCGACATAGGAGGAGGTGAGGTCGAAGCCCTCACCGATGCCGGTTCCCTGGTTGTTGGTGGAGGCGGTACGGCCGTCCACGCTGCCGGAGTCGTAGGCGATCGTCAGATCCGGCTTGGGGCCGGCCGCAGACGGTGGCACGCGCAGCGGGTAGGACCAGGTGAACGTGCCCGAAGAGCCGCCGGCCTCCCAGGTGGAGGACGCAGAGAGCGGGGTGGCCTTGTAGTCGCCTGCACCGGACTTGGTACCCGCGGCGAGCGCGACGACCATGGTCTGCCCGGCGGCCGGAGCCGCTGCCGATCGTGCCGTAGGTGCGGACGCGGCGGCCGGCTTGAACGCCAACTGGGTGTTGAGGCTGGTGTTCTTGCGGTCATTGGTGAAGGTGAGCGGGGTACGGGTGCGGCACTTCGCGGAGCCGGGCGAGGTCAGCGCACAGTCAGGAAGGCGCAGAGCCTGCAGGCGACCGGCCCAGTCGCCTCCGTAGGCGGACGCGAACGCCTTGTAGTCGATGGCGAGTTCGGCAGCGCCACCGGTCGCGGGACCGGTGACCGTCAGGACGACACCCTTCACGCCGAGCGCGGTGGCCTGTTTCTGGTCCATCACTCTGACGGTGACCGCGTCTGCCGGCCGGGGCGGCTTGGCCGCCTTCGGCGGGTTGAGGGAGAGGGGCAGGGCCCCCGGGGCGGCCTTCGCTGCGCCGCTTGCGGGCAGGGTCAGAGTCGCGGAGCCGGCTGTCGGCCAGGTAACGCTCTTGTTCTGGTCGGCGCTGGCGCGGGCAGCATCTTCACGGACGGCAGCGGCGGCCCGCTGCATCACCCCGGCGGTCTTTTCATCGGCCTTGCCAGTAAACGGGACGACCTTCTGCGACCGCGGAGCCTTCAACTTCGGACGGCCCAGCGGATCCGGATCCGGATCCGCCGCGAACGCCACCGGCGTCAACAAGCCTGGGATCATCGCAAAGCCGAGGACCGCGGCCATGCGCCGCGTCCACCGGGTCTGTGAACGCGCGAAGCGTCTGGTGCCATGGTGAGCTGTGCCGAACAAGGCCATTCCCGCCTCTACTTGTGTGCGGCCTGCTGCGGCCACCCCTGTCGCCAGCCGCGGCGCTCCGCGCCGGCGGCCCGGCCCTACCTGTGTCTGATGTGCGTGATGGGCGGACCCGGGCCGTCCCTCGGCCCGGGTCGCCGCCAGTTCTACGAGCTGACCGGTACGCCGCCTTCAAGGATCGTTGCGACCTGATCGGCGGACATCGCACCCGCCCACACCCTCAGGTCCTGTAGCCCGCCGGGCAGGTAGTGCCCGGTGGTGCCGCCCGCCGGACCGCGGCCGGCGGCCAGTGCGCCGCTTCCCTGCGTCGCGCTCTGGAACCCGGCCTTGTCCTCCGACGGCTGATCTTCGGCACTGACGTACAGGTGCGTCTTGCCGAGACCGGTGCCGAACGGTTCAGACGGGCTGAAGACACCGGTTACCTGCACCCAGGTGTCCATCTCGGCCCCAAGCCCGGAAGGCACCGAGGCGCTCTCCAGAACGCTTCCGGATCCGTCGGTCGCGGTACGGCCGAATCGCCACAAGTAGCCGTCCGCGGACACCTTCTCCACCCACAGCGCCCAGGAGGACTCCGCACCCACCGAGCTGGCCTGGCCGAAGACCTGCCCCCGGTATCCGACCGGTTTCGCGTCCAGCTTCGCCTTGTCCAGCTTCACGCGGGCCGAGACGGTGAACGAGCCGGTCTCGTCGACAAGTGGACCGGTCATCGATGCGTAGCCGGCCATGCCGTCCAGGACCAGGCCCTCGTCGGCGCCACCCAGCGCGGCCCCGGACGTGGACAGCTTCAACGGCGCCACCTGATAGCCGGTGACCTGCTGCTTGACCTCGGTGCCCGTCGAGACGGTGGGGTCCCAGTGTGCGATCAGTTCCGTGGCCGCGACACCGTCCTGCAGCATCTGAGCCTGTTCAGGCACTTCGTCGGCCGTCAACGCCCGTTGCCAAACGGCCACTTCGTCGATGCTGCCGCGGAACGGCTGCTGGAACACTCCCTTGATCTTGGTTCGACCGAACTGCAGTCCACTCGTGGCGGTCCACGGCTCGTATTCGGGCCATTGCTGCACCACGGTCACCCCCGGGCCCTGCGGGCGGCCGTTGATGAACAACTGGATGGTGTCGTTGGTCTTGAGCGCATCGCCCTTGGTGTCGAACACGGCAGTCAGATGCGTCCACACCCGCAGCGCGGCGGGCTGAGTCCCTGCCGTCACGATGTCTACCGCGTCGTCCCCGTCCCGCGAGCCGCGGTTGAACGCCCAGGTCTTCTTGGTCGGCGAATAGTAGAGCGTGAAGGCGGTGTCCCTCGCCCCCGGCGCAGAAAGAACGGCACGGTTCGCCGTCCCGTCGGTGAGATACACCCACGCCGAAACGGTGAACGAGTCCTTGGTATCGACGACCGGCGCTGCCGTTTCGGCGTAGCCGACCTGCTTCGCCGGATCGGTGACCGTCTCGTTCAGGGCCAGGGAGTAATCGTTCGCGCCGCGGCGTCCCCGGTCCGACCAGCCGGCTGTGCCCGGCTGCGGCTGCTTCAGCGTGGCGGGGTACCGGACGGCGCCCTGAGTGGCACTGTCCGCCGCAGTGGTCCCGGTGTTCTCGGCAAACTTCCACTGCCCGGACGGCTTCGCGCCGGGATCTACCTTGAACCGGTACACCGCGGTGTCGCCCCACCGGTCACGCACATCCTTGGCTCGGACGAACAACCTGTGGGTACCCGCAAGCAGTGGTTTGGGATAGATCGTCGTGAACTCCCCCACCGCCTTCGCCACCGTGGTGGCGCTGCCCTCCTGCATCCACCATTGGTAGGCGGTCACATCAGCGTCTGCCGCGTTCGGCTTGAGATTGAACACTCCAGCCTTGCCGGGACCGCCCTGGGCTACGCACGACCAGTCCTCGGAACACCTGCTGGTGTAGTCGTTGCCCGGACCGGACAGGATCTGCGGGGCCTTCGGTCCCTGCGTGTCGACCTTGAAGTAGCACCACGCCGATCGGCCCGACGACAGCTTCCCGTTCGCAGTGCCCCAGGTCCAGTACGACTCTGTCAGCACGTTGAACCGGTACAGAGCCCCGTCGGCGACTCCGTCGATGCGGAACTTCTCCAGGGTGTCGTCCGGGTCCGAGCCGGGGTCGGGCACGTTGACGCTGAACGCCTTTGCCCACGTTCCATCAGGCTTCTGGTACTCAGTGTGAAACAGGGCCCGCAGCGACCCCAGGGACTCGTTGCCCTGCGGCTGCTGCTGTGTCTGCACCATCCCCTGGATGGTCGGGTCCGTGCGCGTGACCGCCGTCGCTTCCGCCGGCGTCTTGCCGCAGAACTGGTCCGTGCCGTAGCCGGGGATCACGCCGACGTTGTTCGGCAGGTACGGCTTGGGAACATAGACGACCTTCAGCTCGGCATTGTCGTCGAACCGCTTCCACGCATCCGGATCGCTCTCGTCCTTCGCCCGCAGCATCAAGGTCAGCCGTGAGAACTTGCCGTCCGCGAAATTGCGCACCGTGGCGGTCAGGTTCTCGTCCGGCTCGGCCGGGTTGTCGTTGAACTCGACCCACGAGTCCGGCTGCTCCGGCGAACAGTTGGTACCTCGACCGGCGGAGACGTCCCGGTCGCCCATCAGGTCGATCTGGGTCGGCCCCGGCCAGCGGGTGGCCTCGGACATGTTGTTGGTGCGCACCAGGTCGACCCAGTGCGGAGTGCAGGAGAACGACCACGTCTCATACGCGCGGAATGTCGCATCCAGCACGTGCATGCCGGTCAGCTTGGTGGGCGCGAACTCGAACAGCATCCGGTTGGTGTGGTCAGCATCGCAGTACCACGGGCCGACCCGGTAGCAACGACCAACGCCGTAGTCGCCGGAGAACTGCCACCACCGGTCACCGTCCGAGGAGATCACCGACTTCTCCGACGCACCGACGCCGATCGGCGGATCGATGTAGACCGGGTAGACCGTGTCCTTGCCGCGCAGCAGAGCCTGGTCCGGGACGACGCTCACCGAACCGTCAGCGACCTGGACAGGAAGGACCGCCGTCGCATCACCGGCCTCGGGCTGTGTCGGGTCCCCCGCACCCTCCGCCGACTCGTCCATACCTTCCGTCGGCTCACCGGCCTCGGCGGTGCGCAACAGCTGCGGCTGGACTCCGGCATCTCCGGCCGAGTCCCACATCACGCCGGCCGGCCCAGCGAAGACTGCGTTCCCGTCACCATCGAGGGCCCGAAGGCCACCGCCTGCCCCAGGCACGATCGTCAGTCCGTCGCCCTGCGCGGACAGGCTGATCCGCTGCAGCTCCGGATTGGCCGCCGCTTCGGCGGACTTGACGACCAGCACCTCGCGGAAACCCTCCGCAGTCGCCGTCAGCTGCAGGTCCACCCCCGTATAGACCTCCGGGTAGGTGGCCATCGGCCCGTCCAGAACAGGCTTCGGCAGAGCATCCGGCCAGCCCAGCTCGATCGCGCCGCGGGAGCCGGCCAGCCGAATCATGTCCTTGCCGCTACCACCCCCGGAGAAGGACAGGTCTACCACGGCGGCCTTCGGGCCCACCGTGCCGTCCGTCCGCCACTCCAGCGTCGTATCGATGCTCTGCCACGAACCGTCCTCGGCCCGCGCCCGCTGCGGAGTCGTCGACTGCGTCAGGGTGTACGTGCCGTCCGGATTCGCCATCGTCTTCGTGTACTCAGATCGCTCCGCAACCACCTCGACAGGCTCACCGGAGGCCGCAGCGAGCGCTGACGGAGATTGCCCCACAGCGGAGGCCGGCGCCGATCTCACCTCAGGTGTCGCGCCCATCGCCGGGGCAGGCGAAGCCCCCGCCACCAGCAGAGCACTCAGCCCCGTTCCCACAAGACGGCCAAGTCGCCGCTGTTTACGCGCAGGCATAGCCCACCCCACCCCTCCAGGGCCTCCCCAGACCCATGCAGAAACAGCGACCACATAAAGATCGCGTCAGGAACGTACACACCCCCAGACGACTCGAACAAGAGTTTCCCGCCACGAAGACCCGCAGGCCAGGAGCCTGCACCCCCCGCGAAACGCCCTAAGGCACCCTGATCGACAGAAACGTTTCCGCATCCCGGGCGGGGCGCGCGGGCGCGTGCCGTACACCCTGCCCGGGACCGGGAACGCAGCGCGGGCCTGCGTCAGCCCCGGCCCGCGGCGGCCCGCCCCGCCCACAGGCCCTCGGGCGTCAGGCCCAGTAGACCGATCGCGTTGCGGCGCACGATCCGGTCCACCACGTCCGCGTCCAGGTGGCCCATCTGGGACTCGCCGACCTCCCGGGACTTGGGCCAGGTCGAGTCGGAGTGCGGATAGTCCGTCTCGTACAGGACATTGCCCACTCCGATCGCGTCCAGGTTCTTCAGCCCGAACGCGTCGTCGAAGAAGCAGCCGTACACGTGCTCCGCGAACAGCTCGGACGGCGGCCGGTGGACCTTGTCCGCCACCCCGCCCCAGCCTCGGTTCTCCTCCCACACCACGTCGGCCCGTTCGAGGATGTACGGAATCCAGCCGATCTGGCCCTCCGCGTACATGATCCGCAGGTTCGGGAAGCGCTCGAACTTGCCGCTCATCAGCCAGTCGACCATCGAGAAGCAGCAGTTGGCGAAGGTGATCGTGGAGCCCACCGCCGGCGGCGCGTCCGGCGACGTCGACGGCATCCTGCTCGACGACCCGATGTGCATCGCGATGACCGTGCCGGTCTCGTCGCAGGCCCGCAGGAACGGGTCCCACGCGTCGGTGTGGATCGACGGCAGCCCCAGGTGCGGCGGGATCTCGGAGAAGCAGACCGCCCGCACGCCACGCGCCGCGTTCCTCCTGACCTCCGCCGCGGCCAGTTCCGCGTCCCACAGCGGGATCAGGGTCAGCGGGATCAGCCGGCCCCGCGCCTCGGGGCCGCACCACTCCTCCACCATCCAGTCGTTGTACGCCCGTACGCCGAGCAGCCCGAGCTCGCGGTCCTTCGCCTCGGTGAAGGTCTGCCCGCAGAAGCGCGGGAAGGTGGGGAAGCAGAGCGCCGACTGCACGTGGTTCACGTCCATGTCGGCCAGCCGGTCGGGGACGCTGAAGGACCCCGGCCGCATCTGTTCGTAGGTGATGACCTCCAGCCTGATCTCGTCGCGGTCGTAGCCGACCGCCGTGTCGAGCCGGGTCAGCGGCCGGTGCAGGTCCTCGTACACCCACCAGTCACCTATCGGCCCGTCGTCGCCCTTGGCGCCCATGACCGGCGCGAACTTGCCGCCCAGGAAGGTCATTTCCTTCAGTGGGGCGCGGACGACGCGCGGGCCGATGTCGTGGTACTTCGACGGGAGCCGGTCCCGCCAGACGTGAGGGGGCTCAACCGTGTGGTCGTCCACCGAGATGATCTTCGGGAAGGTCTCCATACGCTCCACGGTAGCGCCGATCTGACGTACCGTCAGCTAGTCGTACGCCCGGTCCTGCGCCGGATGGGTGCCGGATCCATGCCGGATCCGTGGATGAGCCCTCCCGGTGAACCGGTGCGCAGGCCCTGTGCAGAGCGCCACTTTTGTACTGACGCATGCGGCATGGACAAGGCAAACTGGCCTGTGCGGCACAGCGGGGCACGCGGGGCGGTTTCAGTGCAGTCAGGGGGAAGCGATGGACGCAGTACAGCCCGGCGCCGGGCTGCGCTTCGGCGTGCTGGGGCCCGTCCGGGCCTGGCGGGGCGGCGAACCCCTGCCCTCCGGCTCCCCTCAGCAGCGGGCGCTGCTGGCCGCGCTGCTGCTGCGCGACGGCCGTACCGCCACCGCCTCCGAGCTCATCGACGCCATCTGGGGCGACGAGCCGCCGTCGCAGGCGCTGGCCGCCGTACGCACGTACGCCTCCCGGCTCCGCAAGGTCCTCGACCCCGGCGTGCTGATCAGCGAGTCCGGCGGGTACGCGATACGCCTGCGCCCCGGCGCCCTCGACCTGTCCGCCGCGCAGGAGCTGGCCGCGGACGCGGAGAAGTCGCGCGCCTCGGGCGACCGCTGCCAGGCGCGCGTACTGATCGACAAGGCGCTCGGGCTGTGGGACGGCGAACCGCTGGCCGGCGTGCCCGGCCCGTACGCCGACACCGAACGCACCCGGCTGGAGGAATGGCGCCTGCAGCTCCTGGAGAACCGCCTCGACATGGACCTGGAGGTCGGCTGCCACGCGGAGGCGGTCTCCGAGCTCACCGCCCTCACCGCTGCGCACCCGCTGCGCGAGCGCCTGCGCGAGCTGCTGATGCTCGCCCTCTACCGCAGCGGGCGGCAGGCTGAGGCCCTCGCCGTGTACGCGGACACCCGCCGCCTGCTCGCCGACGAGCTGGGCGTGGACCCGCGGCCCGAGCTCGCCCACCTCCAGCAGCGCATCCTCCAGGCCGACGCGGAACTGGCCCGGCCCGCCGAGCCGGCCCCCAGCGCGGCCGCCCCGGCCCTCGTCATGCCCGCCCAGCTCCCCGCCACGGTCCAGGACTTCACCGGCCGGGCCGCGTTCGTCTCCGAGCTCGGCGAGGTGCTGTCCACCGCGGAGGGCCAGGTCATGGCCGTGTCGGCGGTCGCCGGCATCGGCGGCGTCGGCAAGACCACCCTCGCCGTGCACGTCGCGCACGCGGCCCGGCCGCACTTCCCGGACGGCCAGCTGTACGTCGACCTCCAGGGCACCGACGCCCGCGCCGCGGAACCGGAAACCGTCCTCGGCGCGTTCCTGCGCGCCCTCGGCACCGCGGACTCCGCCATTCCGGAAACCCTGGCCGAGCGCGCCGCGCTCTACCGCTCGGTCCTCGACGGCCGCCGCGTCCTGGTCCTGCTGGACAACGCGCGCGACGCCGCCCAGGTCCGGCCGCTGCTGCCGGGCACGGCGGGCTGCGCGGCCCTCGTCACCAGCCGGACCCGCATGGTGGACCTGGCGGGCGCACACCTGGTCGACCTCGACGTCATGAGCCCGGAGGAGGCGCTTCAGCTCTTCACCCGCATCGTCGGCGAGGAGCGCGTCAACGCCGAGCGCCAGGCTGCCCTCGACGTCGTCGGCGCCTGCGGCTTCCTCCCGCTGGCGATCCGTATCGCCGCCTCCCGCCTCGCGGCCCGCCGCACCTGGACCGTCTCGGTCCTCGCCGCGAAGCTCGCCGACGAGCGCCGCCGCCTGGACGAGCTCCAGGCCGGCGACCTCGCGGTCAAGGCCACCTTCGAACTCGGCTACGGCCAGCTGGAACCGGCCCAGGCCCGCGCGTTCCGCCTGCTGGGCCTGGCGGACGGCCCGGACATCTCCCTGGCCGCCGCGGCCGCCGTACTCGACCTTCCGCTCCACGACACCGAGGACCTGCTGGAGTCCCTGGTCGACACGTCCCTCCTGGAATCGGCGGCCCCGGGCCGCTACCGCTACCACGACCTGGTCCGCCTCTACGCGCGTGCATGCGCGGAGCGGGACGAACAGCCCCCGACGGAACGCCACGCGGCGATGTCGCGGCTGCTGGACTTCTACCTGTCGACGGCGGCGGGGGTGTACGCGCTGGAACGGCCGGGGGACCGGACGGTCGACCACTGGGAGCCGGCCCAGTACCCGGGCCTGCGGTTCACCTGCGGCGCCGAGGCGGTCGACTGGCTGTACGCCGAGGCCAACTGCCTGCTGGCGTTCGTGCGCCAGTGCGTGGACGAGGGGATGCTCAGGCGCGCCGTAGACCTGCTGTGGGCCGCCAAGGACCTGGCCGAGTCCGGGGCCAACTCCCGTCAGTACGAGACCACGGCGGTCGCCATGCGCGACGCCGCTCACGCGGCGGGGGACCAGCGCGCCGAAGCGAGAGCGCGCGTGGCCCTGACCACGCTGCTGCTGGTCTCCGGCCGCTTCGAGCAGGCCGACGAGGAAGCACGGATCGCGACGCGGCTCGCGCGGGCGGCCGACGACCCGGTGCCCGCCAGCTGGGCGCCCAACGATCGCGGGATCATCGCCTTTTACCAGAACCGGCACGCGGACGGTGAACAGTTCCTGAGCGAGGCGGTCGAGGCCTTCCGCGCGTACGGAAACCGGTCCGGCGAGGCCAGCGCCCTGTGCAACCTCTCCCGCATCCACGTGAACATGGGCCGGACCTCCAGCGCGGTCGAGCTGGCCCAGCAGGGCATCGCCCTCTACGACGAGATGGGTCTCACCCTCCGGATCGCCAACGGGCGCTTCGCTCTCGGCATCGCGCTCACCCGGGCCGGACGTCACGCCGAAGCGCTTGAGCAACTCGCCGAAGCGCTCCGTGTCTTCCAGGAGAACCGTCAGCGTCTCTGGGAGGGGACGACCCACTTCCGTATCGCCGAGGCACACTTCGCCGCTCGCCGCCCCGCACAGGCGGCACTCCACGCAGAGCAGGCACTCGCCCTGCGCTGCATCGGCGGCGAGTGGATGCGCGGCAACGTGCTCACCACCCTGGGCCGGGCCCTGGACCAGCTCGGCCAGGCCGACCGGGCGAGGGCATGCTGGCGGGAGGCCCTCGCCATCTACGAGCAGTCGGGAGCGTCGGAGGCGGAGACCGTGCGCGGCCTGCTCACGCCGCTGGCCGCCGCCTGACGCCCTTGCGGCGGTGGCGTTCATCGATTGTTTATCGCCGGACGGCACTCTCATACCCACGATCCGCCGCGTCGGGGGGCAGGCGGGTCGGCGGGGAACGTCACCGCTAGTGTGAACGGCCCTGATACGCCCGTCCGGCAACCCTCGGGGGAGTTGCCGGACGGGCTCCACGATCCGCAGAACCAGCACCACAACGGGAGTTGACAGCGATGAGCGACGCCAAGAAGCCCACCACCGGCGACATCACCACGCAGGACAACCACGCCGGGACCCCGGGCAAGGACGACACCATCAAGCCGCTGGACAACCACGCCGGCAGCGTGGGCGAGGACGTCCTCAAGCCGGCGGACAACCACGCGGGGTCCGAGCCCGCCTAGAGCCAGCACGACGGGGAGCGGCCGCGGTGGCCCGGAGGGGGAGCCACCGCGGCCGCCGCATGTCCGGACCACGAGGGGCCGGGGCCCTTCGTACATCCGGGTCTGCGGCCGTGCGGGTCGCCGCGCGACGGCCCGCACGGGGTGCGACGCTGGAAGTCCCGGCAGTCTCCCGTCCAGGAGGAGAGCGCACCGCAATGATCACGACCGACTTCGTCCCCGGCTCCCCCTGCTGGATCGACCTGGGCGCCCCTGACGTGGACGCCGCGGCGGCCTTCTACGGCGCCGTCTTCGGCTGGCAGACCGACCCGGCCGGCGGCCAGGACACCGGCGGCTACACCGCCTTCCGCCTCGACGGCAAGGTGGTCGCCGCGGTCGGACCACTCACCGAGCCGGGCGCCCGCCCGGCCTGGATGGTCTACTTCAACACCCCCGACGCGGACGCCACCGTCAAGGCCGTACAGCAGGCAGGCGGCGCCGTCCGTACCGCCCCGGCCGAGGTCCCCGGCGACGAGGGACGGTTCGCCCAGCTCACCGACGCGCAGGGCGCGCAGTTCGGCATCTGGGAACCCAACCAGTACGCGGGCCTCGAGCTGGCCGACGGCCCGGGCAGCCTGAGCTGGATCGAGCTCTACACCACCGACTCGGCCGCCGCGCAAAGCTTCTACGGCAGCGTCTTCGGCTGGACCACCCAGGACATGCCGATGCCCGGAGGCGGCGGCACGTACACGCTGCTGACACCGGCGGGCTGCGCCGAGGAACGGATGCACGGGGGCCTCATGGAGGACGCGGGCGCCGCTTCCGGTACCGGGCCGTACTGGCACCCGGTGTTCGGCTCGGCGGACTGCGACGCCACGGTCGCGCGCGTACGGGAGAACGGCGGCGGCGTCTCGATGGGCCCGGAGACCGCGGAAGGCGTCGGCCGCCTGGCGGTCTGCACCGACCCGGCGGGCGCGGAGTTCGTGCTGCTGACCCCCGAGCCGACTAGCTGACACCCCGGCCCCGACCACGAACTGCGGGCGGCCGAAGCCCCTGTCGGCGACGACCGCCCGAAAGGCGCCCCACGCCCCGGCGTGAAGCGCAGCATCGGCCCCTCCGGGTCCTTGGAGTCCCGCACGGCGACGGTGCCGGGGACGTTGGCGGCGACTTCGACGCACTCGCCGCCGGCAAGTCGGCAAGGCGGTCTGGGTGGAGCTGGGCGCGCGCACCGACCAGGAGCGAGAGCCGCACCCAATCCCGGGGCCGCCCGGTTGGTGAGTATGGCGGGCCGGACCGTCCCGTCAAGGGCGCTCCCTGCGGTCGCGTCGCTGCGCGATGGCCTTCGGCCCCCCTTGACCGTCCGCCCCGTCCCGCTGGTGCAACTTTGTTGTCGGGCGGCCCCGGGGAGCGGGGCCCCACCTGAGCCCCGGGAGTGGCCGCGCTTTCGTCGGTGGCCTCAGCCCGGTGGGTAGGGGCAAGACACGCGGCCACTTCGGGGGCGGCGGGCCCCGGCATAGCGGCCGACGGCCGTCTGTTGCTCTGGGAGAACGCCCAATCCGAGGTGAGACGACACCAAGCGGCCGAGGGGGCCGCGATGACCCCCATAAACCCTGGCAAATCGGGTGCGATTGAGGTCACTGCGGACCCCGCATGGCGACTCATGTCGCCACACCTCGGCCAGACCGGCCTGACGACCGCATAGCCAGGGCCGAACCCCTCCCGGCCTGCCGCACGCAGCAATCACCCACCGGCCTGCGGCCGCTGAGCCGGGGCCGGACTCATCCCAGGCCGATGGCGCGCCACCCACGACCCGGCGGCCGCCGAGCCGGGGCCGGGCCCATCCCGGGCCTGCCGCGTGTCTTGTCGCCGCCCACCGGCCTGCGGCCGGGGGCCGGCCCGGGCCAACCGACAAGCAGCCCCGGGGCCCCGCTCCGGGGGCCGCCCCCCACTCATCAGTCAGCGGTGGAGGGACGGGAGTCCAGGGTGGCCGTAGGCCATCGCGCAGCGACGCGACGAAGGAGCGCCCTTGACGCCCGGCCTGGAGCCGCCATCATCACCGGCCGGGCGGCCCCCCACCCGAACCCCCCGCCCCCGGCTGCCCGCCCCGGCCGGCGCTGCCGGCCGTTGCCGGTACCGCGCAGACCATGCCTTCGCTGAAGCCCGCGGCGCCGATGCCCAGTGCCAGGTTGAAGCGGCCGCGCAGATTCTCCAGCGCGATCACGTGGGTCAGCTCCACCAACTGGGCCTCGTCGAAGTGCTCGCGCAGCTGCGCGAAGAGCTCGTCGGACACCTCGACCGGCGTGCGGCTCATGCCGACCGCGTAGTCGAGCACGAGCATCTCGAGGTCACTGAAGAGCCCGCTGGTCCGATACGACGGCAGCGCGAGCAGTTCCTCGTCAGTGATGCCCCACCGGCGCGAGATCTGCGATCCGATGTCAATGCAGTACTCACACTGCGTGAGCGTCGCGGCCTTCAGTTCGGCCAGCGCCTTGAGGCGCTTGTCGACGCGATGCAGCTTGGCTGTGGCCTGCTCGAACCTGGCATAGCCGCTCAGCAGCCGCGGCGCATGCGCATACATCTCGAGCGGCTCCAGCATGCGCTCCGGTGCGCGCCCGGTGAGCTGCTTGATGCCGCGCCGCGTGAACCAGTAGACGAGTCGCACCAATGGTCCCGCCTTGCGGGCGGAGACTCCTTCAAGGCGTGTCATCACGACCTCCTGCCTCCTGCGTCTTCCTTCTTCTTTCTTCCTTCTTCCGTCTTCCTTCTGCCGCTCCTCACTACTCTGACGGAACAGAGCGGAGCAATGTGACAGCCGGACTCACCCCGCCGCGCTGCCCACCACCCGCTCCACCGTGATCCGGATGACCACCCGCACCACCTCCGGTGGCAGCTCCAGGTACTCCGCACCCGCGCCCGGGCCCTCGTACTGTTCGGCCAGTGACACCGCCACCTCCCGGCCGGTGTCCTCGGCGACCGTGGCCCGGCCGCGTACCTCGATGTACTGGAGCGGGTCGCTCCGGTCGTACACCGTGAGGCTGACCCTCGGCTCACGCTCCACGTTCTTGACCTTCCGGCGGCCGGCCTGGCTCGAGATGACCAGGTCGTCCCCGTCCCAGCCCACCCACACGACGGACGTCTGGGGGCTCCCGTCGGGGCTGACCGTGCCCAGGACAGCGGGGTTCGGTGCGTCGAGGATCTTTCGTGCGTCCGCACTCAGCGATATCGGCATGATCGCGAGCGTACGTTCCGGCCGCCGGCTCGGTCGACCCCCGTCGCACCCCGTCACTAGCCCTGGCGCTGCGAGCCCTGCCGCGCCCTGAGCGCCGTCTTCAGTACCTTTCCGCTCGCGTTGCGCGGCAGCTCCCGTACGAACTCCACCGTCCTCGGCACCTTGTAGTTCGCCATCTCCCGCCGCGACCACGCGATCAGGTCGTCCGACGTCAGCGTCGAGTCCGCCCTGCGTACCGCGTACGCCTTGGCCACCTCGCCCAGCCGCGGGTCCGGGACGCCGATTACCGCCACGTCCGCGATGTCCGGGTGCAGGCCGAGCAGTTGCTCTATCTCCGCCGGGTAGGCATTGAAGCCGCCGACGATGAACATGTCCTTGATCCGGTCGGTGATACGGAGATTGCCCTCCCCGTCCAGCACCCCCACATCCCCCGTGCGCAGCCATCCTCCCCCGGACTCCGTCCGGGAGGTGCCCCCAGGCGTGAGCGCCTTCTTCGTCTCCTGCGGGTCCTCGAAATAACCCCGCATGACGTGGTGTCCGCGCACCAGGATCTCCCCCGGCTCCCCCGGCGGCAGCGGGGCGCCCGTCGGGTCGACGACCCGGACCTCCGTGTCCGGGATGGCGCGGCCCGAGGTCGCCGAGACGACCTCGGGGCGGTCGCCGCGCCGGCACATCGTGACGATGCCGCTCGCCTCCGACAGGCCGTACGCCGTCAGCACCGTCGCGATGTTCAGCTCGCTGCGCAGCCGTTCCACCAGCTGCAGCGGAACCACCGCCGCCCCTGTCACCACCAGCCGCAGCGCCGACAGGTCGTGCTTCCCGCGTGCCGGGTGGTCCAGCAGTGACTGGTGGAGCGTGGGCGGGCCGGGCAGGACCGAGATGCGTTCGGCCGCGATGTTGGCCAGCACGGTGTCGACGTTGAAGACCGGCTGCGGCACCATCGTCGCGCCGCGCATCAGGCAGGCGATGATGCCCGCCTTGTAACCGAACGTGTGGAAGAACGGGTTCACGATCAGGTAGCGGTCGCCCTCCCGCAGCCCCGCCAGCTCGCTCCAGACGTCGTAGCAGCGCAGCGTCTGGGCGTGCGTGATCACCGCGCCCTTCGGCCGCCCGGTCGTACCGGAGGTGAAGACGAGGTCGGACGCGGCCCCGCCCGCGACCCCGTCCGCGCGCTCGCGCACCACGGCGGCCGGCAGCCCGTCCCCGCCGGCCAGGAAGTCCTTCCAGGTGCGGAAGTTCTCGGGGGCGTCGTCCGCCAGGACCACGACCTGCTCCAGGTGCGGCAGCGCGGGCAGCGGGCCGCCCCCGGTCCCCTCCGCCGTCGCGCGCCGCAGCGATGCGACGTACGACGTGCCCAGGAACGTACCGGTGACGAAGAGCAGCTTCGCGCGGCTGCGGGCGAGGACGTACGCCGCCTCCGTGCCCTTGAAGCGGGTGTTGAGCGGCACCAGCACCGCCCCCGCGGACACCGCCCCGAGCGCCGAGACGATCCAGTCCAGGGTGTTGGGGGCCCAGACCGCGACCCGGTCGCCGGGTTCGACTCCGGACGCGATGCAGGCCGCGGCCGCGCGCTCGACGCGCTCGCCCAGTTCCGCGTACGTGATCCGGGTACGACCCTCGACGACGGCCTCGCGCCCGGCGTACCGCTCGGCGGCCGAGCGCACCAGCCGCGGGATGCTGCCCCACCTCAGGTCCCCGCGCATGAGGTACTGACCGCCACCCTGGTCTCCTGCCATCGCAAGCCCTCCCGCACCGGTAGCTGACTATCCGTCAGATTAGCGGTAGCCTTCCCGGCTGTCAGCAGCTGGTCACGAAGACAGCAGCACGAAGACCTACCGCGGAGGTGGCGATGGCGGCAACCCTCAAGGACGCGACAGCGATAGCCGGGATAGGTCAGACCACCTTCGCGAAGCAACTCCCGGAATCCGAGAAGACATTGGCGTGCCGGGCCGTCCTCGCCGCGCTCGACGACGCCGGCATCGCGCCCCGCGAGGTCGACGCGTTCGCCTCGTACACCATGGAGGAGACCGACGAGGTCGAGGTCGCCAAAGCCATCGGCGCGGGCGACGTCACCTTCTTCTCCAAGGTCGGCTACGGCGGCGGCGGCTCCTGCGCGACCGTCGCGCACCTCGCCTCCGCCATCGCCACCGGCCAGGCGAGCGTCGGCGTCGCCTGGCGATCGCGCAAGCGCGGATCCGGCCCCCGCCCCTGGAAGAACACCGCCGTCCAGCTCCCCACCCCCGCCCAGTGGACCCGCCCCTTCGGCCTGCTGCGCCCGGCCGACGAGATCGGCATGCTGGCCCGCCGCTACATGCACGAGTACGGGGCGACCCGCGACCACCTCTTCAACGTGGCCCTGGCCTGCCGCAACCGGGCCAACCAGAACCCCGCCGCGATCATGTACGACCGGCCGCTGACCCGCGAGATGTACATGACCTCCCGCTGGATCAGCGAGCCGCTCTGCCTCTTCGACAACTGCCTGGAGACGGACGGCGCGCTGGCCTGCGTGATCGTCTCCGCCGAGCGCGCCCGCGACTGCCGGCAAAAGCCGGTGTACGTCCACTCCGCCGCCCAGGGCCTGCCCGCCCAGCACCACGGCATGGTCAACTACTGGAACGACGACCCGCTCACCGGCCCCGCCTGGACCGCCGCCCGCCACCTGTGGAAGCAGGCCGACTTCGGGCCGCAGGACGTGGACGTGGCGCAGATCTACGACGCGTTCACGCCGCTCATCCCGCTCTCCCTGGAGGGCTACGGCTTCTGCGCCAGGGGCGAGGGCGGCGCGTTCACCGAGGGCGGCGCCCTCGAGATCGGCGGGCGGCTGCCGGTCAACACCGGCGGAGGGGGCCTGTCCGAGGCGTACGTCCACGGCTTCAACCTCATCACCGAAGGCGTCCGGCAACTGCGCGGCACCAGCACCGCCCAGGTCCCCGACGCCGCCACCTGTCTGGTCACCGCGGGCGAGGGCGTCCCCACCTCCGCGATCCTGCTGAGGAGTTGAACCGAACCGATGACGACCACCGACCACGACCTGCTCACCCCCGTCGTCGACGAGGACGGCGCGCCCTTCTGGGAGTACGCCGCCCAGGGCGAGCTGCGTATCCAGGCCTGCGCGAACGGGGACTGCGGCGAGCTGCGCTTCCCGCCCCGTCCGTGCTGCCCGCACTGCCAGTCCTTTGAGAGCGAGTGGCGCAGGATGAGCGGACGCGGCCGCATCTGGTCGTACGTACGGCCGCACCCGCCGCTGCTGCCCGGCTACACCGAGCAGGCTCCGTACACCGCGGTCGTCGTGGAGCTCGCCGACGCGCCGCACATCCGGCTCGTCGGCAACCTGGTGAGCGCACCGGACGCACCGCTGAACTCCGTCGATCCGGCGCGGCTGCGTATCGGGGCGCCGGTACGCGTGGCCTTCTCGCAGGTCACGCCCGGCATCACCGTCCCGCGCTGGCTGCTGGAGCGGCCGTGAGCGGGACGGTGAGGGGGGCAGCGAGTGGGACGGTGAGTGGGACCGCGAGCGGGGCAAAGAGCCCGGGCGGTGTCCGGGTCGAGCCGGACAAGGCCACCGGCGTCGTGGTCGTCACGCTCGACCGGCCGGAGAAGCACAACGCCCTCGACCTGGCCGCCGCCGAGGCCCTGTCCGCCGCCTGGCGGGAGTTCCGCTTCGACGACTCCGTACGCGCGGTCGTCCTCACCGGCGCCGGCGGGAAGGCCTTCTGTACGGGCATCGACCGCTCGGTGGAGGTGCCGCAGCCGTCCTCCCCGTACTCGATCGACGATCCGCTGCTCTCGATCGGGCCCAAGGCCAACGACCTGTGGAAGCCGGTGATCGCGGCGGTGGGCGGGATGGCGTGCGGCGGGGCGTTCTACCTGCTCGGCGAGGCGGAGTTCGTCGTCGCCTCCCGGGACGCGACGTTCTTCGACCCGCACACGACGTACGGCATGGTCAGCGCGTACGAGGCGATGAACATGGCCCAGCGGATGCCGTTCGGGGAGGTGGCCCGGATGTCGCTGATGGGGACGGCCGAGCGGCTGTCCGCGCAGCGGGCGTACGAGATCGGTCTGGTCTCCGAGCTCACCGGCCCCGGCGAGGAACTGGCGGCCGCGGTGCGCTGTGCCGAGACCATCGCGTCGTACCCGCCCGGGGCTGTGCAGGGCACCGTGCGCGCCGTATGGGCGGCCCGGGAGGCGGCACGGGCGCAGGCGCTGGCGCACGCGCCGCACCTGATCGCGCTCGGGAATCTTCCGGCGGAGCGGCAGGCGGAGCTGTTCACCGCCCGCCGCCCGTCGTTCCGGGTCCGCTAGGCCGTCGTACGCGTCACGTTGGTGACCTCGCACTTGCCGCCGCCGCTGTCGCTGCCCTTGGGCACGTACGCGGCGGAGACGTCGAGCGTGTCAGTGGTGTTCGGCATGACGTACGGGATCGTGGAGTCGCTGGTGCGCAGCAGCGTGCCGCTCGGGTCGGTGAACTTCACGCTGAACTTGTAGGTGTACTTCTCCGACGAGCTGCTGTTGCGGGCGCTGATCCGCGCCACGATGCCGCGGGACGGGTCGTAGTCGCAGGACTCGATCTTGATGTCCCGTACGGCGCTGTTGTTGCTGCCGCCGGTCGTCGAGCCGCCGGTGGTGTAACCGCCGGACGTGCTGCTCGACGAGCCGTCGTCGCTGCCGCCGCTCGTCGTACCGCCACTGCTGCTGCTCGAACCGCCGCTGCTGCCGCTGCTCGAGTTGTCGCAGCCGCCACCGCCGGAGCCGCGGGCTCCGGTCAGGGCGACGACGGCGATGCCGAGCACGGCGACTGCGCGGACATGACGAAGCTTCACGCTTCAACCCCCGTTGAAATCATGGATATGCGTACGCCCTTGACGGGCACACGTCACCCTAGCAGCGCCTGGAGAGGCCGGCGGGGGGGTGCTTCCTGGTGGCGGCGTCCCCCCTCCCGGCGTAGCGTCGGGACCGAGAGCCGACGCAGGAGGCCGAGCATGATCCGTAATGTTCTCGGCTCCGTTATCGGTCTCGTCGGAGCGACGGCCGCCGTCTGGAGCCCCTTCCGTGCCTGGTACGACGGCCGTCACGGACGCGACTACCGCATCGCGGAGCTGTTCAGCGGCACCGGCATCACCGACAGCAAGGCGCCCCTGGCCGCCTCGATCCTGCTGGCGTTCGCCTTCGCCGCCCTGCTCACCCTGATCGCCGTCGTACTGCGCTCCCGCCTGCTGATGGCCCTGGCCGGGGTGGTGGTCCTGGGCTTCACGGTCCTGTGGATGGTCCGGCAGGGCCAGGCCGCGGGCAGCCTCACCGTGGAAGGCGGCGGCGGGGGCCTCGGTGACGGCGTCGCGAACGCGATCGGCGGCGGTCTGCTGCTGCTCGTGGCCGCGGCGGTGCTGCCCGGCCGCCGGCACAGGCCGAGGCGGGGGGAGGGGGCGGAGGCGGAACCGTACGCCCCGTACGAGCCGACCGGCCGGCACCGGGACGAGTACGCACCGCCCGACCGGGACGAGTACCCGCCGCCTGACCGGGCAGGTCCCGACCGCCCGCCGCCCGACCAGCCGCCGCGCGAGCGGCCCTGGAGCCGGCGCTCCCGGCACACCGGCCGTGACGCACCCGGCGGACGGGACGGACCACGGCCGTGAGGATCCGGCGCCCGCGCGCCCTGGACGCCCCGCACGCCCCAGGGGCCGCCCCGCAGCTACGCGGTGCGGGTTCCCGTGCCCTTGGCCGCGTCCAGCGCGTAGACGCAGCGGTCCTTGCTGCACGCGTACACCACGCCGGCCTTCGCCACCGGTGAGCCGGTGATCTCTCCGCCCGTCGCGAGCTTCCAGCGCAGCTGGCCGCCCGCCGCGTCCAGGGTGTACAGGCAGTGGTCGGCGGAGCCGAAGTGCACGCGGCCGTCGGCCGCCACCGGCGCCCCGACGACCTCGCCGCCCGCGGCGAACCGCCACTTCGGCGTGCCCGTCACCGCGTCGAGCGTGTACAGCGCGCTGCCCGAGCCGACATGGATGCTGCCGTCCGCGACGAGGACCGGTTCGACGGACTGGCGGCCCTCCGTCGCGATGCGCCAGCGGTCCTTGCCGGTGGCCGCGTCCAGGGCGTACACCGTCCCCAGGTAGTCGGCCAGGTAGACCCCGCCGCCCGTGACGGCCGGACCCGGCGCGAACGCCGGCGGGCTGAGGAACACCGCCGGGGCCTCGAAGCGCCAGCGCACATGGCCGCTGGCGATGTCGATCGCGAGGACGCGCGTCCCGGCGGCGATGTACGCGTACCCGTCCGGCGCGGGCGTGACCCGTACCGGGACGTTGCCGCAGGACGCGGCGTCGCCCACCGGGTAGGACCAGCGCTCGGCGCCGGTGCGGGCGTCCAGGGCCCGGAGCCGGGCGTCCTGCCACACGTACACGGTCGAGTCGTCGATCACCGGACCGGCCTCGGCGGTCTCGAAGTCGGTCTGGGCGCCGGTGACCTCCCACAGCTTCCGGCCGTTGGCGGCCTCCCAGCCCTGTACGCCGCCGCCGCGCGTCGCGGTGATCACCGTGCCGCGGTCGGCCTTGAGGGAGTACACCCACGCATCCGTCTGCAGGCGCCAGCGCTCGGCGCCGTCCGCCGCGTCCAGGGCGTACAGCGAGGGGCCGTCGGAGGCGTGGATCCGGCCGTCCGCGACGGCCATCGCCCACGCGACGTCGCGGGTCTTGAACCGGCGCCGGCCGCTGCCCACGTCCAGGGCGTGCACCTCGAAGGAGGTGACGTAGAGCAGGTTCCCGGCGACCGTGGGGGTGCCCCACACGTCGTTCGACATACGGAAGCGCCAGGGCCGCCAGCGCCCGCTGTCCGGGGCCGGGCCGGGCGCCGGTACCGCGGCGGGGCCGGGCTCGGCGCCGTTGACGGCCGGACCGGGGTGCGCGGGCGCGGCCACTCCGGCGGGCGGGCGGACCCATCCGGTGGCGGCCGCCGAGTCGGCGGGCGGGCTGCCGGGCCGGGCGTCGGCGACGCGCGGGCCGGGCCCGATGGACACCTTGGCGCCGGCCAGCCGTACCGGCCCATCGGGCTGCGGCTGAGGCTGGGCCTGGGCATGTGGCTGCGGCTGGTGGTGAGGCTGCGGCTGCGGCCGGTGGGAAGGCGGGGGCGGCGGCGCCTGGCCGGTACGCGGGTCGCTGCCGCGCCAGGCGGCGTCCCAGTCGTTGCCGCGCGGCGGCGTGGGCGGTCTGCGCTTGGGCGGACCGGCCGTCTGGAGGGGCGGACGACCGCCCCGGCGCTGCTCGATCATCGCGGTCGCGCGCGCCGGCAGC
Source organism: Streptomyces mabaensis (assembly GCF_053763515.1). Taxonomy (NCBI): domain Bacteria; kingdom Bacillati; phylum Actinomycetota; class Actinomycetes; order Kitasatosporales; family Streptomycetaceae; genus Streptomyces; species Streptomyces mabaensis. Next base: position 79,578 of record NZ_JBSOPZ010000021.1, on the reverse strand, counting down.
CAGGCCGACGCCGTACCGCTGTCGTCGGTGCCGGAGCCGAAGAGGTGGGGCGCGAGCTGGGCCTGCAGGTCGGCGGGGCTCGGCCGCAGCGCGGCCTCCATCTGCATGCAGGACTCGATCAGCGGACGCAGCTCGTCGGGCAGGCCCTCCAGGTCGGGGCCCTCGCGCAGCAGCATGAAGACGGTCTCGACCGGATTGGCCCCGTGGAACGGCGGATGTCCGGTCGCCGCGAACACGAGCGTGGAACCGAGCGAGAAGACGTCGCTCGCGCCCTTGACGCTGCGCGAGTCCTTGGCCTGCTCCGGCGACATGTACGCGGGGGTGCCCACCGCGACGTTGGTCATGGTCAGCCGGGTGTTCGAGACGCCGCTCGCGATACCGAAGTCGATGACGCGCGGGCCGTCCTCCACCACCAGGACGTTGGACGGCTTGAGGTCGCGATGGACGAGGCCGGCGCCGTGGATGGACTGCAGCGCCTCGGCGATCCCGGCCGCGAGCCAGCGGACCGCCTGGGCCGGCATCGGCCCGCACTCATTCACTATTTCCTCGAGGGAGGGGGCGGGCACATACGCGGTGGCGAGCCACGGCACCGCCGCCCGCGGGTCGGCGTCCACGACGGCGGCCGTGTAGAAGCCGCTGACCGCCCGTGCCGCCTCGACCTCGCGCGTGAAGCGGACCCGGAACAGCTGATCCTCGGCAAGCTCGGTACGTACCGTCTTGATCGCCACGCGCCGGCCGGACGCCGAGCGCGCGAGATAGACCAGCCCCATGCCGCCGGCGCCGAGCCGGCCCAGCACCTCGAACGGGCCGATCCGTCTCGGGTCGTGCTGCGTCAGCTGCTCCACCACTTGCCTGCCACCTCCCCGTACGGGCCCCATCGGAACGGAGCCCGTGAAATACCGCCCTGTGCAGCGTCTCACCACTGGGCACCACCCGGCGGTGCGCACCCTGATTCTTCCTGTCGGAGGCGGCCGAGGCGAACCCGGGGGCGGATCGGGGTGTCTCACCGCGATCCGGACACCTCCGGCTCGGCCAGCAGGGCGAAGACCGCGCTCTGGTTGTCCGCCACCACGGCTATCCGCCCGTACGGCGTATCGAAGGGACCCGCGGTGACGCGGCCGCCGAGCCGCTGCACCGTGGCCACCGACGCGTCGCAGTCGTCGACGTTGAAGTAGACGAGGAAATGGGCGGGCATCTCGGCCGGGAAGGCGTCCGTGATGACGCTGCGCCCGCCGATCGCGGTCTCCGGCCCCGGCCTCGCGCCCCGGGGCGACCAGGTCCGGAAGTCGACGCCCGCGTCCTCGATGTCCTGTCCGACGAAGCCGAACACGCTCTCGTAGAAGGGATCGACCCGATCCTTGTCGCGCGAGTACACCTCGGTCCAGCAGTAGGAATTCGGCTCCCGCAGCTTCTCGAAGCCGAGGTGCGTGCCCGGCTGCCACAGCCCGAAGACCGCCCCCTCGGGATCGGCGGCCAGCGCCATCGTGCCGAACGGGCCGACCTCCACCGGATCCACGACCAGCCGGCCGCCCGCGTCCCTGATCCGGGCACTGAGCGCGGCGGCGTCCGGGGTGGCGAAGTACACCTCCCAGACCGTGGGCATCCGCCCGTCCGGCTTGGGGGCCAGCGCGGCGACGTTCTTCCCGTCGCTGTACGCCTGCGTGTAGGAGCCGTACTTCTCGCCCGCGCCCTCGTCGAAGGTCCAGCCGAACAGCTCGCCGTAGAAGCGCTTGCCCGCCGCGAGGTCCGGCAGCGAGGCATCCACCCAGCAGGGCATGCCCTCCGCGAAGTCGGCCGGGAATTCGGCCGCGGAATCAGCCGCGACGTCAGCCATGGCGCCGGATCCTTTCCGGGTGCTGCGGGCATCCTGTGGCGCCCGTCACACTCACGCTAGCGGGGGTACGCCCTCCGCGCAGGGAACTAATCGAACATACGGCCAATTATAGGGGCGGAACGGCATGCGGTTATTGTGTTGTCCACCGAAGTTGTCCACAGGCTGTTGATAAGACTATTCGGGGGACGCATCGACGCCGGGCGGGGTGATCCCGGGCGGGCGGCCGTCCGCCGAGAGGGGTAACCCCATTTGCAGTCGGCCGAATCGCGCTCGGATCACCCCTCGGTAAGCTGACGGCATGACAGGACAAGTACGCACCGTCGACGGCCGCGTGGCCGGGCGACGCGGCCAGGCGACGCGGCAGAAGCTGCTCGACTGCCTCAGCGAGATGCTCAGCTCCTCGCCGTACCGGGACGTCAAGGTGATCGACGTGGCCCGGAAGGCGGGGACTTCCCCCGCGACCTTCTATCAGTACTTCCCCGACGTCGAGGGCGCCGTCCTGGAGATCGCCGAGCAAATGGCGGCGGAGGGCGCCCAGTTGACGGAACTCGTCGCGGGCCGCTCCTGGGTCGGCAAGGCCGGATGGCAGACCTCGGAGGAACTGGTCGAGGGCTTCCTCGACTTCTGGCGCCGGAACGACGCGATCCTTCGCGTCGTCGACCTGGGAGCGGCGGAGGGCGACAAGCGGTTCTACAAGATCCGCATGAAGATCCTGAACTCCGTGAACAACTCCCTCACCGACGCGGTCAAGGAGCTGCAGGCCAAGGGCAGGGTCGACAAGGACGTCAGTCCGGCCGCCATGGCCGGCTCGCTGGTCGCGATGCTCGCGGCGGTCGCCTCGCACCAGAAGGGCTTCCAGACGTGGGGCGTCAAACAGGCCGAACTCAAGCCCAATCTCGCCCTGTTGGTGCACCTCGGCATCACCGGCAAGAAGCCGACGCGGTAGCGGCCGGGGCCGCCCCGCCCCCGTAGTACCGAGGGCTTACTCCTGTCTGCAGTCCCGCTCGCAGTCCCGCCAGTCCTGTCTACGCGGCGGCGGACCGTCTCACCGGTCCGCCGCCGCGGCACGTTCCCCGGTCAGCGGCGGTGCAGCCGGAAGAGCCGGATCTCGCGCTCGACCCTCGCCTGGTACGTCGCGTACGGCGGCCAGAACCGCAGCGCCGCCTGCCACGCCGCCGCCCGCTCCTCCCCGGCCAGCAGAGTCGCCCGGACCGGGATGTTCCGGCCCTTCCAACTGACCTCCGCGTCCGGGTTCTTGAGCAGATTCGCCGTCCACGCCGGATGGCCGGGGCGGCCGAAGTTGGAACCGATCAGGATCCAGCTGCCGGACTCCTCCGGCATACAGGCCAGCGGGGTGGTCCGCGGCTGCCCGCTCTTCGCGCCCCTCGCGGTCAGGATGACTCCGGGCAGCATCTGGGCGCTGAGGATCACCTTTCCCCGGGTGAGCCGGTGGACCGCGCGGTCCATGGCCGGGAGGAAGTGCGGGGCGACCTTCGCGAACGTACGGGTCGAGGAGACCTTCTGGATCAGACGCACTCCTGGGGGCATCAGACCGCCACTTCCTCTCGGGGGGAGGGTGCGAACAGGCCCGCCCGCCGGGCCGCGTACGCCCGCAGCCGGTGGACCGGGCCGAACAGCAGCTCGTCGGCCGCCGCCCGCTTGAAGTACCGCTGCGCCTCGCGCTCCCGGGCGGAGCCGGTCCCGCCGGACAGCTGGACCGCCTCGGCGGCCGTGGCGCGCAGCGCCTCCAGCGCCTGCGCCAGGGCGAGGCCGCCGGCCTCCGCCGGGTCACGGGCGGCGTAGTACGCGGCCGAGCGCGCCGCGTGCAGCTGTACGTACAGGTCGGCGAGCCGGTGCTCGACCGGCCGGTACGAACCGCCGGGGTCCGCGGTCCGCTCGCCGGCCCGGACGTACGCGATCGTCCGCTCCAGGACGGCCGCCGCCGCGCCGGCCGCCTCGGCCGCCAGTACGGCGGCGGCGGTGCGGCCGACGGCGGCGAGGGCGCCCGGCACGTCGGCGCACCCGCCCCCGCCCCCGCCCCCGCCCTCGCCCTCGCCGAGGACATCCGCCTCGGTGTCGCGGAGTTCGATCCGCGCGTGCGGGCGGGTCGCGTCCAGCGCGGTCTCCTGCGTCCGGGCGAGGCCGGCGGCCTCCGCGCGGACGAGGAAGAGCAGCGTCCGGCTGCGTGCGAAGCCGCCCGTGTGCGCGGCGACCACCAGCACCCCGGCGGTGTGCCCGTCCAGGACCTGCCCGGCCTCTCCGTACAGCCGCCATCCGCTTCCGGTCCGGCGCGCCTGTACGCCACCGGCCCGGCCGCCGCCCGCCCATGCGCCGCTCGCGTTGTCCTCCGTCAGCCCGAGCGCCGCCGACAGGCTGCCGCCCGGCACGGCGAGGGCCGCCGTGAGCCCGCCCGACGCGATGCGCGGCAGCAGGGCGGCACGCTGGGCGCCGGTGCCGAGCGCGGTGATCAGCGGCGCGGCGAGTACGGCGGTGGCGAGCAGCGGGGAGGGCAGCAGCACCCGCCCGGCCTCCTCGGCTGCGAGCGCGAGCCCGGCGGGTCCGCGAGCGACGGCCCCGTACGCCTCGGGGACCGGTTGCCCCGGCAGCGCCAGCCGCTGCACGAGTCGCCGCCAGAGCTCCGGGTCGTACCCGGCGTCGTACCCGGCCTCGTCGGGGCCGCGACTTGTGCTCAGCAGTTCGCGCAGGGTGCGGCGGATCTCGTCCTGTTCCGTGGTGAAGGCGGCGTCCATCGGCGGGCTCCTCCCTGATCTGACGGGGCGTCATGCTAGGGCTGCCCCGCCGAGATGCACAGTGCCGCGACGGGACGGACGTATCTGATGTACCGTCAGATGCATGCCATCATCTTCGCGCAGAGTCGCAGTTGTCGGCATCTCCCTCTCGGACTGCGGCCGGGTCGACGAAGCCACCCCGTACGCCCTGCACGCCCAGGCCGCCCGCCGCGCGCTGGCCGACTCGGGCCTCGACCGCTCGGTGGTCGACGGTCTCGCCTCGGCCGGCCTCGGGACGCTGGCACCGGTCGAGGTGGCCGAGTACCTGGGGCTGCGGCCCACGTGGGTGGACTCGACCGCGGTGGGCGGCGCGACCTGGGAGGTCATGGCCGCGCACGCCGCGGACGCGATCGCGGCGGGGCACGCCAACGCCGTACTGCTGGTGTACGGATCCACGGCCCGCGCCGACATCAGGGCGCGGCGGCGCACGTCGAACCTGTCCTTCGGGGCCCGGGGGCCGCTGCAGTTCGAGGTGCCGTACGGGCACACGCTGATCGCGAAGTACGCGATGGCCGCGCGTCGCCACATGCACGAGTACGGCACGACGCTGGAGCAGCTCGCCTCGGTGGCCGTCCAGGCGCGGGCGAACGCGGCGACGAATCCGGACGCGATGTTCCGGGAGCCGGTCACGGTGGACGACGTCCTGTCCGGCCCGATGATCGCGGATCCCTTCACGAAGCTGCACTGCTGTATCCGGTCGGACGGGGGCTGCGCGGTGCTGCTGGCGGCGGAGGAGTACGTCGCGGACACGGCGAAGACTCCGGTGTGGATCCTGGGCTCGGGTACATCCGTGTCCCACACGACCATGTCGGAGTGGGAGGACTTCACCGTCTCGCCGGCGGCGGTGTCGGGACGGCTGGCGTTCGAGCGGGCGGGGGTGCGGCCGTCGGATGTGGATGTGGCGGAGATCTACGACGCGTTCACCTATATGACGCTGGTGACGCTGGAGGACCTGGGCTTCTGCGCGAAGGGCGAGGGCGGGCCCTTCGTGGAGAAGGGCCGCCTGCTGCGGGACGGCGAGCTCCCGGTGAACACGGACGGCGGCGGCCTGTCGGCCTGCCACCCGGGCATGCGGGGCCTGTTCCTGCTGGTGGAGGCGGTACGGCAACTACGCGGCGAGGCGGGCGAGGGCCAGGTCCGCAAGGCGGGCGACCGCCTACCGGAGGTGGCGGTCGCCTCAGCCACAGGCGGCTGGTTCTGCTCGGCGGGAACGGTGGTACTGGGGAGGGGGTGAGGGCCGCCGGGGGTGGGTGGGGTGACGGTGCCCGGGGGCGAGGGGTGCACCAAAACCCGGGGCCGCCCGCTTTGTGAGTATGGCGGGCCACGCCTGCCTGTAAAGGGCGCTCCTTCGTCGCGTCGCTGCGCGATGGCCTACGGCCACCCTTGACAAGCAGCCGCGTCCCGCTGGTGCAGATGAGTGTCGGGCGGCCCCGGGGAGCGGGGCCCCACCTGAGCCCCGGGAGTGGTCCAGCTCTCGTCGGTGACCTCAGCCCGGCGGGAGGGGCAAGACACGCACCAGGTTCGGGGGCTGCGGGCCCCGGCATAGCGGCCGACGGCCGCCTGTTGGCCTACGACAACGCCCAATCCGAGGTGGGACGACACCAAGCGGCCGAGGGGGCCCACAGGCGAGCCACAAACCCCGGCAAACCGGGCACGATTGAGGCTCGGCGGACCCCGCATGCCGACAGATGTAGTCATACCTCGGCTCCACCGACCTGACAGCCGGATAGCCGGGGCCAAGCACCTCCCGGCCTGCCACGCGCGGCCCCCGCCCACCGGCCTGCGGCCGCTTGGCCGTGCCCGTGCCCAGCCCGGACCTGCCGCACCCGCCTGGTCACCCACTACCCGGTGGTCGCTGAGCCGGAGCCGGACTCCCGCGAGTCGATGGCGGACCACCCACCGGCCTGCGGCCGCTTGGCCGGGCCGGGCCCAGCCCGAGCCGACCGCGCACCACCCACCACCCGGTGGCCGCCGAGCCGGGGCCGGGCCCACCCCGGACCTGCCGCGCCCCGCAACCACCCACCGGCCTGCGGCCGGCAGCGGGGCCCGGACCAACCGACCAGCAGCCCCGGGCCCCGCTCCGGGGGCCGCCCCCTCAACAAGCAGTAGCGGTGGAGGGACGGGAGTCCAGGGTGGCCGAAGGCCATCGCGCAGCGACGCGACGAAGGAGCGCCCTTGACGCCCGGCCCGGAGCCACCATCCTCACCAACCGGGCGGCCCCCTTCCCGAACGAACTCGCCCCCGGCCAAGCCGGACCGCCCCCATCCCACCGGCCCGGCAGCCGCTCAGCCGGGGCCGGGCCCATCCCTGACAGACCGCGCCCGGCAACCACCCACCCACCACCCCCGTGGTGTGGAATGGGCGCATGAGCGACATGAGCGACCACGACGCACCGCAGCAGGCCGCCGCGTTCCGGGACGCGCTTCATTCCCTCCGCGTGTGGGACATCGAGCTGCCCGGGTTCGACCCCAGCACCGCGCCCAGCGAGCCGTTGGCCCTCTTCCGCCAGTGGTTCACGCACTCCGTCTCCGCCGGCCAGACCGAGCCGCACACGATGTCGCTCGCGACCGTGGACACCGACGGCCGGCCCGACGTACGGACGCTGATGCTGCACGACGCGGACGAGCGCGGCTGGCACTTCGCCTCGCACGCGACCAGCGCCAAGGGCCGCCAGCTGGCCGCCCGTCCGTACGCCGCGCTCGGCTTCTACTGGCCGGCCGTCGGCCGCCAGGTACGGGTACGCGGCCGGGTCACCGCCACCGGGCCGGACGAGAGCCGCGCCGATCTGCGAGCCCGCTCGACCGGCGCGCTGGCCGCCGCCCTCACCGGGCGGCAGAGCGACGTACTCGGCTCGTACGAGGAGCTGGCGCGGGAATCCGCGGCCGCCTGGGAGCGGGCACAAGCGGACCCGGACGCACCCGCCCCCACCTGGACCAGGTACGTACTCACGCCGGACGAGGCCGAGTTCTTCCAGGGCGACGAACGCCGACGGCACATCCGGCTCCGCTACCGCCGCGCCGCCGACGGCTGGATCCGCGAGTTGCTCTGGCCCTGATGTCCGCCATGGAGAGGCCGATGCAGAGACCATCAGACCGCGACGACGGTCACCACGCTGTCCAGCCCCTTGAAGTCGTCTGCATTCCGCGTGTAGAGCGGCAGGCCCCTGACCGAAGAGATCGCGGCGATCATCAGATCCATCCGCCGCGGCTTCGGGTCACGTTTGGCGGCGATGGTCAGCCCGACCAGCGTGCCGTACCGAGCAGCCGCGTCCTCGTCGAAAGGCAAGGGATCGAAGTCTGAGACGGCCGCCCCCAGCCTCTCCATCCGCATGGCCCTGTCCGCAGCATTCTTGGCCGCAGCCACCCCGTGATGCAGCTCGGCCAGCGTCACAGCGGTGAGCTCCGGTAGCACAGGGAGCCGGACTGGGTCGATGACGCCGAGGTCGATGTAGGTGCAGGTGTCGAGGACGCCCACCTGATGGCGCTCAGCCACGACCCCGCTCCCACGGATCGTCGTCACCGATACGATCCTCGGTTCCGAAGAGTTCGTCGGCTTCCTCACGCATCTGCTTGTAGTCCATGCGCGGCATCGTGCGGTGGCGGGCTACGAGCTCTTCCGTGCTGAGCCGACGCTTGCGCGGCAGCGGTCGGAGCTCCGCTACCTCTATCCCGTTGCGAGTGATGTGGTAGGTCTCGCCGGCTTCAACCGCATCCATGACTGCGGCGGAGTTGTTCCGAAACTCGCGCTGAGTGATGGTCTTCATGCATCAATCGTAGCGCCACGTGTCCCATCGAGCTACATCACCTGCGAGCACGGCAGCGGAACACCGGCACCGCCAACTCCTCGGCCCCCTCCACGCCCCCGCCCCCGCCCCCCTCGCGACGGAAGGCGACCTCCAGCGCCATGCCAATGCGGAGGTCTCCCTCCGCGCAGTCCACGACCTCGGTCATCATCCGCGGCCCCTCCGCGAGGTCCACCACCGCGGCGACGTACGGGACGCGGCTGCCGAAAGGCGGCAGGTCGTTCCGGTGGACCACCGACCAGGTGTAGAGCGTGGCCCGGCCGCTCGCCCGCTCCCACTCGACGTCGTCGCTCCAGCAGTACGGACAGAACTCCCGCGGATAGTGATGCGCCCGCCCGCAGGCCGCGCAGCGGCGCAGCAGCAGATGCCCCCGCCCCGCCGCCTCCCAGTAAGGACGCGTGAAGGCATCGGGTTCCGGGAGGTCGAAGCGGACGGCCCCCGCAGCCCCGTCCGCGCCCCCATCCGCGCCCCCACTCACAGGAACAGCCCCATCGCGTTGTCGAGCGACCACACCTGCCAGCTCATCGCGAAGAGCGCGACGAGCGAGATGAGCGCCATCATCGCGTTCTGCCCCTGCTCGGCCCAGTCATGGATCATCAGCACCAGGTAGAGAAGGTTGAGCAGCAGGCCGCCGACCAGCGCGACCGGGGTCAGGAATCCGACGACCAGGCCGAGACCCACCGCCAGTTCGGCGTAGACGACGACGTACGCCATCGCCTTGGGGCGCGGTTCGACGACCTTCCGGAAGCCGGTCCGCACGAACGGCCACCGGTGCTTGCCGGCGACGTCCGCCGCCCAGGCGATGCCCGTACCGCGCTCGAACCAGCCCTTCTTGTCCTTGTGGCGCCAGCTCTCCAGCCACCACAGCCCGAGGCCGATCCGGAGCACGGCCAGCCATTCCGCGCCCCCGAGCCACATGGTCTGCATCGCTCACCCTCCCCACACAATCTGACGGAACGTCAGTTCAGCGCACGGACGCCGGTCACGCAAGAGCACGCACAACCACGCACGAGCCGGGGGCACGGAATCCCCGAACCCACCCCCCCGGCCGCACACCTGCCGTGATCAATTCGCAACCGATTCAGGTCTTGACCGAGACCCATCAACAGAGAGTGCGATTACGCTCACGCATCATGGCCGACTCCACCCATGACAGACCCGTGTACGTCATCGGCGGCGGGCCCGGCGGTCTCGCCGCCGCTGCCGCGCTGCGCGAGCGGGGCATACGCGCGGTCGTACTCGAGAAGTCCGGCAGCGTCGGCGCCTCCTGGCGGGGCCACTACGACCGGCTGCGTCTGCACACCACGCGCCGGCTCTCCGCGCTTCCCGGCCTGGCCATGCCGCGGTCGTTCGGGCGGTGGGTCGCCCGCGACGATGTCGTCCGGTACCTGGAGAAGTACGCCGAGCACCACGAGCTGGAGATCGTCACCGGCGTCGAGGTCTCCCGCATCGAGCGCACCCCCGAGGACACCGGCTGGCTGCTGCGCGCGACGGGCGGGCGGGCGCTGACCGGTGACGCGGTCGTCATCGCCACCGGCTACAACCACAGCCCCCGCCTGCCCACGTGGCGCGGCCGCGAGACGTACACCGGGGAACTGCTGCACGCCTCCGCGTACCGCAACGCCCTCCCGTACGCCGGCAAGGACGTACTCGTCGTCGGCGTCGGCAACACGGGAGCCGAGATCGCCGTCGACCTGGCCGAGGGCGGCGCGGCGCGGGTACGGCTGGCCGTCCGCACCGTTCCGCACATCGTGCGGCGTTCCACGGCCGGCTGGCCCGCCCAGCGGACCGGCATCCTGGTACGGCGGCTGCCCACCCGGCTGGTGGACCGGGCCGGAGAGCTGATGTGCCGGATCGCCGTACCGGACCTGACCGCTCACGGGCTGCCGCGCCCCGACACCGGCCTCTACTCACGAGTAAAGGACGGCGCGATCCCGGTCCAGGACGCCGGCCTGATCGACGCGGTGCGCAAGGGCCGTGTCGAACCGGTCGCCACCGTCGGCTCCTTCGACGGCGGCAAGGTGATCCTGGCGGACGGATCGGCCATCTCCCCCGAGGTCGTCGTCGCGGCCACCGGCTACGAGCGGGCGCTCGAAGCGCTGGTCGGCCACCTCGGCGTACTGGACGGGCGCGGCCGGCCGGTCGTGCACGGGGCACGAACGCAGGCCGGGGCGCCGGGCCTGTACTTCACCGGGTTCACGAATCCGATCAGCGGCATGTTCCGCGAGATGGCCCTCGACGCGGTCCGGATCGCGAAGGCGGTGGACAAGAGCCGCGAACGGCGCGCCGCAGCCGGGTAGACGCGCCGCAGCCCGGGAGGGCGATGGCGTCGGCTCAGCCCACGTTGAACCGCGCCGCAGTGCGCAGCAGCCCCGGGGAGAGCCGGCCGATGAGGCGGGCCGCCTTGGCCTCGAAGGTGACGGGGACGACGGCACGGTCCTTGGCGACGGCGCGCAGGATCTGGTCCGCGACCTTCTCCGGGGGGAAGTTGCGCCTGGCGTACATACCGGAGACGCGCTTCTGCTTCGCCGCTTGCTGCGCTGCATCGAGTCCGGAGAAGGTGGTGGTCCTGGTGATGTTGGTGTTGACGATGCCGGGACAGATCGCCGAGACGCCGATGTCCGAGGAGGCCAGTTCGGCGCGCAGGCAGTCGGAGAGCATGAAGACGGCCGCCTTGCTGGTCGCGTAGGCGGCGAGCATCTTGGACGGCAGGTAGGCGGCGGCCGAGGCGAGGTTGACGATGTGACCGCCTTCGCCGCGTGCGGTCATGAGCGTGCCGAAGGCGCGGCAGCCGTGGATGACGCCCCACAGGTTGACGTCCAGGACGCGCTGCCACTCCTCCTCGGTGGTCTCCAGGAAGGTGCCGGAGTGGCCGATGCCCGCGTTGTTGACGACGATGTCCGGGACGCCGTGCTCCGCGGCGACCTCGGCGGCGAAGGCGTCGACCGCACGGCCGTCGGAGACGTCCACCCGCCAGGCGCGGGCCGACGCGCCCAGCAGGACGGCGAGTTCGGCGGTGCGCTCGGCGGCCTCGAGGTCGAGGTCGCAGAGCGCGAGGTCCGCGCCGTGTTCGGCGAACGCCAGCGCCGTGGCGCGGCCGATGCCGCTGCCTGCGCCGGTGATGACGGCCAGCTGCCCGGCGAAGGGCTTGCCGCCGGTCGCCTGCCGTGCGCGGCGGCGCGCGCGGTCCAGGGCGGGTACGGGGTCGTCTCCCCGGTGCTTTCCGGGGCCCTCGTGTCCTTCGTGTCCTTGTCCTTCGTGGTGGGCGACGAATTCGCTGACCATGCGGGCCACGGTGGTTCCCTTCTCCAGCAGTGCGGACCAGTGAGTGGCGGGCAGGGTGCGCCGCCATAGATTCGGCGCCCAGCGATCGAGTCCCTCGGCCAGCACCGGACTTACGTAGTGGTCCTTGGTCAGACCGATGAGCTGCACGGGCAGCAGGGCGGGCCGGTGGCCGGGGCGGAGCAGCCGGGGCAGCATGTTGGCCCGGTAGAGGTTGATGCCGCGCACCGCGTCGCCCGTGAGGGTGGGCTGCGGGTGGCCGGGCCGGGGGCGGACCCCTTCGGCGAGGCGGAGCACCGACTCCCAGCGGCCGGCGAGACCGTGCCGCCAGGCGGCGGGAGCGAGGACGGGCAGGTGGAAGGCCGCGATGTACCAGGAGTGCGCCAGCTGGTTGAGCAGTTGCCCGACATGGCGTGGGGTGGGCCGGGCCAGCCGGTGGCGGATCCAGTGACCGACGTGGTCCAGGCACGGTCCGGAGATCGAGGTGTACGAGGCGATACGGCCGGGCGCGCCGGGGTGGGTGACGGCCTCCCAGGACTGGATGGAGCCCCAGTCGTGCGCGACCACATGAACCGGACGGTCCGGGCTGACGGCCTCGGCGACGGCGAAGAGGTCCCCGGCGAGCAGCTCCAGGCGGTAGTCACGCCGCCGGGCGGGCTGCCCGGAGCCGCCGGCGCCGCGTACGTCGTACCGTACGACGTGGTGGTCCGCGGCGAGGGCGGTGGCGACGTCGTCCCACACCTGGTGGGTGTCGGGGTAGCCGTGGACCAGCAGGACGGTGGGACGCGCGGGATGGCCTTGCTCGTATCCCTGCCCGTGCCCCTGTTCGTACACGGCCAGGCGCACGCCGGCGGAGGTGACGGTGCGATGGCGGACCTGAGCCGCGGCGCTCGTCGGGTCGGTGCTCACCCGGTCGGCACTCATCGGGTCGGCGCTCGTCGGTTCGGCGCTCATCGGGCCGCGGCCTCCCAGCGGCGTACGTGCGGCAGGTCGTCGTCCAGCCAGTACGCATCGTCCTCGGTGACGACCAGCAGCTCCTCGAACTTCAGCCCCACGTCACGGAATCCGACGTGCGGCTCGACCGCCCACAGGCCGGGGGTCGGCGCGTGGCGCGACGCGCGGCCGTCGGCCCACAGCGGTGAGCGGCCGTGCAGCCGCTCGCTGATCAGCTCCCGGCCCAGGGTCTGCAACGTGCGCACCCCGAAGCCGAAGACGTTCACCCCGGCAGGCCCGCGGGCGGCCGTCATCCGCGTCACCTGGTGGCCGATCACCCGGCCCGGGTAGACCTTGTGCCGGTTGTCGTACCCGTGCTTGGCGATCAGGGCGTCCACGGCGGCGTACACCTCGTCGAGGGGCTTGCGCGCACGAACCTCCTGGACGATCAGTTCCCGGTATTCGCGCAGGTCCAGCGCGATCCGGTCCCAGACCGGGTTGTCGCCGACCTTCCCGGCGTACCCGATGTCGGCGGTGTAACCGTCGACGACGGGCGCGCAGTCCAGGACGTACGACATGCCTTCCTCGAGGCGGCGGCCGGTGGCGAAGAACTGCAGCGGCGTCCTGAAGTGCCGGAAGGCGGTGCGGTCGCCGAACCAGGCGAACGGTACGTGGAAGAAGTCCTGGACACCCTCGGCCACCAGCTCCCGGCGCAGCCGGGCCGCGGCCTGCCGCTCGGTCACGCCGGGCTCCAGCCAGTCGCCGACCTTCTGCGCGCAGCGGTAGGCCAGCTGCTGGAGTTCGCGAAACCGGTCGAGGTCGTGGTCGTCGAAGGGGAAAGCCGGCGTATGCGCGGTGCGCGCGGTGCGCGTCTTACCCGCGTTGCGCGTCTTGCCCGCCTTGCGAGTCGGGGCGTCGGTGCTCATGTGCTCGCCTTCTGGTCGTTCGGCTTGAGGAGGGGGTGGTCTTGGGCGGAAGGGGACAAGGAGGTACTACGCGAACTCGAACTACTCGAACTACTCGAACTACGCGTCCAGAACGAGGCGTTCGCCCTCAGGAGCGCGGGAGACGCACACGCGCATCCGCCCGTCCGCCTGCTCCCGCGCGGTGAGTCTGCCGTCGCGGTGGTCGACGGTGCCGGAGGTCACCCGCACCGTGCAGACGCCGCAGAAGCCCTGCCGGCAGGAGTACGGGGTCGCCGGGTCCCGTTCCCGCAGGACGTCGAGGGCGGAACGGTCGGCCGGCACCCGCAGGACCTCGCCGCTGCTGCGCAGTTCCAGTTCGAAGGGCCTGCCGTCGGTGATCGGCGCGGCGGTGAACCGTTCGAAGTGCAGGGCGGACGCGGCACTGTCGTCGAAGGCCCGGCGGACGGAGTCGAGCATCGGGCCGGGTCCGCAGCAGTACACGGCGGTCCCGTTCCCCGCGCGGCTGAGCAGGTCCGCGCCGTCGGGTACGCCGTACTCGTCGTCGGGCAGGATCTCCACCCGGCCGGGGCCGAACGCGGCGAGTTCCGCCGCGAACGGCATCGACGCGCGGGAGCGGCCGCACTGGATGAGGTGCCAGTCCAGGCCCAGCCGTTCGGCCTCGCGGGCCATCGGCAGGACCGGAGTGATGCCGATGCCGCCGGCGAGGAGCAGGACCGAGCGGTCCGCGGCGAACGGGAACGCGTTGCGCGGCGCCCGGACGGTGATCCGCGTGCCCTTCCGCAGGGTGTCGTGCACCTCGGTGGAGCCGCCTCCGCCGTCCGGGATGCGGCGGACCGCGATCCGGTACGCGTACCGGTCCGCCGGGTCGCCGCACAGTGAGTACTGCCGGGTGCGGCCGGAGGGCAGGTGCAGCTCCAGATGGCTGCCGGCCTGCCAGCGTGGCAGCGGCGATCCGTCCGGCGCGGTCAGCCGCAGTGAGACGACGTCCTCGGCCAGGGTCTCGCGGCCGGCGACGACGAGGGCGAGGGGTGCGGCGCGGTCCGGGGCGGGCCGCCTCCTTCCGTACCGGTCCGACCTGGTGACGGCCGGGAGGTAGAGGCCGGCGAACACGTCCAGGAACCGCATGAGGCGGTCACTGCGGTCGCGCCCGTACAGGTCGCGCGGCGGGGCGGGCGCCGGGGCGGGCGTCGGGGCGGAGGGCGGGGCGGAGGGTTGGGCAGCCGGCTGGGCGGGCGCGGGCGGTGGGGCGGGCCGGGCGGCGTGTGGGCGGCTCATCGAGGCGGGTCCTTGTCGTTACGTACGTCGGGTGGGAGTCAGCAGCCCGCGCCGGTCAGTGCGCCGCGGCTCGCGCCGCCGGGGAGGAACCGAGGTAGGCCACCGCCTGCTGCGTCGAACCCTCCTGCGACGGGTGGTAACGGGGGCTCAGGTACCGCGACGCCGAGCGGCTCAGCCTGCCGAGCCGCGGCAGCAGCCCCCGCCGGGCCGCGTCCGCGTACCCACGCCAGGTGGGCCGGGCGCCCTGGGCGAGGCTCGGGTCAGCCGCGAGCAGGAACCGGACTCCGCGGATCCACAGGTGGAAGAGCACCGGGCCGCCGATGGCCATCGTGCGGATGCGCCGCAGGTATCCGGGGTCGAGGTGGCGCAGCAGGTCGTACGCCACGCTGCGGTGTTCGACCTCCTCCGCGCCGTGCCAGCGCAGCAGGTCGAGCATCGTCGGGTCGCTGCCGGCCCGGTCCAGGCCGTCCGCGTTGAGCACCCAGTCGCCCAGGAACGCGGTGAAGTGCTCGACCGCCGCGATGATCGCGACCCGCTCGATGACGTGCTCGCGGTTCTCGGCCGGGGAGAGGCCGGGCCGGCTCCCCAGGACCCGGCCGAAGAGGAACTCGACCTGCTCCACGTACGGGCGGGGGTCGAGGCCCTTGGCCAGCAGGTGGTCCAGGACGCCTTGATGCGCCTCGGCGTGGACGGCCTCCTGGCCGACGAAGCCGAGGACCTCATCGCGCAGTTTGTCGTCCGTGATCAGCGGCAGCGCCTCCTGGAAGGTGCGCACGAACCAGCGCTCGCCCTCCGGAAGCAGCAGGTGGAGCACGTTGATGACATGGGTGGCCATCGGCTCGCGAGGTATCCAGTGCAGGGGCAGCCCGGACCAGTCGAACTGGACGTCCCGGGGCTGAAGGACCAGGTTGTCGTGCTCTTCCACGGTGCTCATGAAGGCGCTCCTCGCTTATTGAGGTTTACTCAACAGTAGGAGTTATTGATTTCTTGTCAATAGGATGGGCGCATGGCTCGTCGCACCCCCGCCACCCGCGCATCCCGGATGCCTCCGACCGACCGTCGGACGCAGATCCTCGCCGCCGCCCGCCGCTTGCTGGAGGCCCGGACCATCGACGACATCACCGTCGAGTCCGTCGCCACCGAGGCCGGCGTCTCACCAGGGCTGCTGTTCCACTACTTCGGATCACAGCGCAAGTTCCGGGAGGTGATCCTCCAGGCCGCCGCCGAAGAACTGCTGGCCCATGTCCGCCCCGACCCGGCCCTGAGCGCCGCCGAACAGCTGACCGCCGGCATCGAGACCTTCGTCGAGTACGTCTCGCGGCACCCCTCCCTCTACCAGGCGGTCACCCGCCTCAACAGCGGCGCCGGGGTGCGCTCCATGCACCGCTCGGCACGCGCCACCCTGGCGGGGTGGCTCATGGAGGCACTCGCCGACGTCGGCGCACCGGCCTCCCCGGCGCTCGACCTGGCCGTGGCCGGCTGGCTGGCGTACATGGAGGAGGTCGTACTGGCCTGGCTGGACCGGCCCACGATGGACCGGGCGGCCCTGGTCGACCTGTGCGAGCGCAGCCTGTACCAACTGGCGAGGACGGCGTTGGACGACGACCGGCTGTGGGAAGAGATCCTGGTACGCATGTCCACCCGCCCCTAGCCGCGCGCACCCGCAGCAGCGCACCCGCAGCAGCCCGCCGCCGCAGTTTCCGGTGCAGCACTGTTCCTGACGCGATGTCAGTTCAGTAATCTGACTAAGCGTCAGTTATGCAGGAGTCATCGAGCAGGAGCGGGCGGAACGATGCTTGGATCTACTCACGGCACCCTCACCACCGACTTCCGCGCACGTGTCGAAGCCTGCGGGGAGCATCCCCGCGCCGCCGTTCATTCCACGGCCGCCCCCTCGGCCCGGGCGGAGGACGGCGGGCTGGACGTCAGCGGGCGCCCGCTGCACGCCACCGTCCCCGACCTCGACCGGTTCTTCCGGCCCGAGTCGGTGGCCGTGGTCGGCGCCTCCGACGCCGAGGGCAGGCCGAACACCGGGATCACCCGGCAGCTGATCGCCTGGGCCGAACGTGTCGGCGCCCGGCTGCACCCCGTGCATCCCACCCGTACGTCCGTGTTCGGCCTCCCCTGCTCCCCCTCGGTGGCCGACCTGCCCGAGCAGGTCGATCTGGCCGTACTGCTGGTCGCCGACCCCCTTCCCGTCATCGAGGAACTCGCCCAGGCCAAGGTGAAGTTCGCGGTGGCCTTCGCCTCCGGCTTCGCCGAGACCGGTGAGGCGGGCGCCGCCGCACAGGCGCGGCTCACCGCCGCCGTGGAACGGTCCGGCATACGGCTGCTGGGCCCCAACACCAACCTCAACGCGTTCCAGGAGTTCCGCGACGACCTCGACGGGCCGGCGATCGCCCTGATCACCCAGTCCGGCCACCAGGGCCGGCCCGTCTACACCCTCCAGGAGCTGGGCATCCGGCTCTCCCACTGGGCGCCGACCGGCAACGAGGCCGACCTGGAGACCGCCGACTTCATCTCGTACTTCGCGGAACAGCCCGAGGTCGGCGCGATCGCCGCGTACGTCGAGGGGCTGAAGGACGGCCGCTCCTTTCTGCTCGCCGCCGACCGGGCGGCGCGCAACGGGGTACCGGTGGTCGCGGTCAAGGTCGGCCGCACCGAGGCCGGCGCCCGGATGGCCGCCTCACACACCGGCAAGCTCACCGGCGCCGACACGGTGGTGGACGCGGCCATGCGGCAGTTCGGCGTGATCCGGGTCGACGGCCTCGACGAACTCCAGGACACCGCGGCGCTGCTGGCCCGGGCACGGAAACCGCGGGCCGACGGCGTCGTCGTGTATTCGATCTCGGGCGGCACGGGCGCGCACTTCTCGGACCTTGCGACGGAGGCGGGACTGCGGCTGCCCACCCTGCCGGCCGCCAAGCAGACCGAGCTGCACCAGTGGATACCCGAGTATCTGAACGTCGCCAACCCGGTCGACAACGGCGGGCATCCGGTCGGCGACTGGCGCGGCCGGAAGATCATCGACGCCATCCTGGCCGACCCGTCCGTGGGCGTCCTGATCTGCCCGATCACCGGCCCCTTCCCTCCGATGAGCGACAAGCTCGCGCAAGACCTGGTGGATGCGGCGGAGGCGACGGACAAACTGATCTGCGTGGTGTGGGGCTCGCCCGTCGGCACGGAGGACGCCTACCGCACCACCCTGCTCGACTCGTCGCGGGTCGCCACCTTCCGCACCTTCGGCAACTGCATCACCGCTGTACGCGCCTACTTCGACCACCACCGGTTCACGGCCGGCTACCGCTCCCCGTTCGACGAGGCGCCGCGCATCCCGTCGCCGTCCTTCCGCAAGGCGCAGGCTCTGATGCAGCCGGGCCGCCAGCTGAGCGAGCACGCGGCGAAGCAGCTGCTCCGGGCGTACGGCATCCGCGTACCGCGCGAGCAGTTGGTGGCCAGCGCGGCGGCGGCCGTCCGGGCGGCGGGGCTCGTCGGCTACCCGGTCGTCATGAAGGCGTCCGGCCCGCAGCTCGGGCACAAGACCGAACTCGGCCTGGTCAAGATCGGTCTCACGTCGGCCAGCCAGGTCCGCGACGCGTACCGCGAGCTGACCGACATCGCGCGGTACGAGAACGTCCCGCTGGACGGGGTCCTCGTCTGCCAGATGGTCGAGCGGGGGGTCGAGATGGTCGTCGGCGTGACGCGGGACCCGCTCTTCGGCCCCACCGTCACGGTCGGCCTCGGCGGCGTCCTCGTCGAGGTCCTGCACGACGCGGCCGTCCGTATCCCGCCGTTCGGCGAGGACCAGGCGCGGGCCATGCTCGGCGAACTGCGTGGCCACGCCCTGCTGGAGGGGGTCCGGGGGGCGCCCCCCGCGGACGTGGACGCGCTGGTCGAGGTCGTCCTCCGGGTGCAGCGGATGGCACTGGAGCTGGCCGACGACCTGTCGGAGCTCGACATCAACCCGCTGATGGTGCTGCCCCGGGGCCAGGGTGCGGTGGCGCTCGACGCGCTGGCGGTGTGCCGGTAAGGGCCGGCTCGCGCCGCCGCGCCGGCCGGCGGCCCTGAGGACGGGCCCGGCCCCGCGTGGCCGGCGGCCGCCCCCGTCCGGCTGCCGACCGTGGGGCCATCCACGGTTACGGCCGACGTCCCGATCGCCCCAGCCGTCCGCTTCCCAGCCCCGCTCCCTGAGTTCCCCGCCCCCGCTACCCCCGCGCTCATCCGCGTCTCCGTCCCGGAAATGGAGCATTCCCATGACCGACTCCCCCCGTGAATCCGCTGACTCCGTTGACTCCGTTGACTCATTGGTACTGCACGCCACTGACAACGGCGTCTCGTGGATCACTCTCAACCGCCCCGAGGCGATGAACGCCGTCACCTGGGACCAGCGGGAACGCGTCATCTCCCTCCTCGCCGAAGCGTCCGCCGACCCGGCCGTGCGGGCCGTCGTCATCACCGCGGCCGGCAAGGGCTTCTGCGCGGGCGCGGACCTGCGCGGCACCCCCGGCACCGGGGACCGCGTGGCGGGGGATGTCGCCCGTACGATCCGGCTCGGCGCGCAGCGGCTGATCGGCGCCGTACTGGACTGCGAGAAGCCGGTGATCGCCGCGGTCAACGGCACGGCGGCCGGCATCGGCGCGCATCTCGCGCTCGCGTGCGACCTCGTACTGGCCGCGGAATCGGCGAAGTTCATCGAGGTTTTCGTCCGTAGAGGGCTCGTGCCGGACGGCGGCGGGGCGTACCTGCTCCCCCGTCTGATCGGTCCGCAGCGGGCCAAGGAGCTGATGTTCTTCGGCGACTCGCTCCCGGCGCCGGAGGCCGAGCGCCTCGGCCTGGTCAACCGCGTGGTCCCGGACCCGGAGTTGACCGCGACGGCCCGCGCCTGGGCCGAACGCCTGGCCCAGGGCCCCACCCGCGCCCTGGCGCTCACCAAGCAGCTGGTGAACGCCTCGCTGGAGTCCGACCGGGCGACGGCGTTCGCGGCGGAGGCCGCCGCCCAGGAGATCAACATGACCACGTCCGACGCGAACGAGGGCGTGGCGAGCTTCCTGGAACGCCGGACCCCCAAGTACCGGGGGCTGTAACCGCCCGGCCGGCCCCCCAGAGACTCCGGCACCTCCGGGCACCTCCAGCCGATGTGAGCGTGCTCCAGCAGACCGCAGGCTTTCAATCTGACGGTTCGTCAGTTTCAATGGGTGGTGTGATGGGACACGCAGGGATGGCAGCCACCGTCGTCCGATACCTCAGGTCCGTGGGCGCCGGCACAGTCGTCGCGCCCGTCGAAGCGCTGCCCCGGCCCGATCTGCGGGCCGTCGGTGACGACGAGCGGCTGCCCGTCGACCCCGCCGAGTTCCGCCGCGTCCTCGGGAGCTTCGCCAGCGGCGTTACCGTCATCACGGCCCCGCCCGCCGACGGCGAACCGGGACAACCGGCCGGCTTCGCCTGCCAGTCCTTCGCCTCGCTGTCCCTCGACCCGCCCCTGGTGACGTTCATGGTCGCCCGTACGTCGACGACCTGGCCGCGCATCGCACGCGCCGGCGTCTTCTGCGTCAACGTCCTCGGCGCGGACCAGGGCGAGCTGTGCCGTGGCTTCGCGGTGAGCGGCGCGGACAAGTTCGCGGGAGTCCGGCACGCGCCCGCCCCCGTGACGGGGTCGCCCCGGCTCGACGGGGTACCCGCGTGGATCGACTGTACGATCCACGCCGTGCACACCGGTGGTGACCACCTGATCGTGGTCGGCCGGGTGGCGGCGCTGGGCGCGGCGGAGGGGGCCGACGGGGAGCCGCTGCTGTTCCACCGGGGGAAGTTCGGGCGGTTCAGCGCATGAACAGTCGCCCGCGATCCGGCCGTTCACCAGTTCGGGTGGTTCGTAGGACGAAGACCGTTACGGAGAGTGGCGCCCCGCCTATCGTCGAGTCATGAGCGAACCCGCACGCATCGACGTCTCCGAGCTCAACGAGCCGGGAATGATGACCCGGCTCCTGGCCGGGCCCACACCCATCGAAGTGACCGATCACGGCGAGGTCATCCATGTGATCGAAAGCAGGGACAAGGTTCTCACCGCCGAGGAGATGGTTGCATTCTGGGAATCCGGCGGAGGCATCGACCGCGAAATGCTGGACGAGATCGACGCGTTGTTCTCCGGTACGGACCAGTACACGGACCCTGGAAGCACGGGCACGAGGTGACGGTGCCCTCCGCACTCGCGGACACATCGTTCTTCGTTGCCCGCGAGACGGGTCGCCAACTGGCCGCGGTGTTGCCGCGACGGCTGTACATCTCCTCCATCACGATCGGCGAGTTGTCGCTGGGTGTCCAGGCAGCACGGGATGGCAACGCCCGCTCCCAACGACTCGCCACTCTGCTCATGGCGGCCGACCACGAGATCCTGTCCCCCGACCGCATCGTCGCGTCCGTCTGGTCCCAGATGATGGCCGAGATCGCCCAGTCCGGCCGCCCCCTTCCCAAGTCCCGCGTGAACGATGCCTGGATCGCGGCCACCGCGCGTGCCCACGACGTGCCCGTGGTAACGCAGGACTTCGGGTTTACCGCCTTTCCCGGAGTAGCGGTCATCCGCGTCTGACCCGTCAGGCGGGCACAGCTCCGCCTACCGCCGGCCTGCGGCGGATTACCAGGGCCATCAGGGCCGCCGCCGCGCACAGGGCTCCCGAGGCGTACCAGACCACGTCGTACGAGCCGAAGACGTCCCGGGCCACGGCGCCCGCGAAGGCGACCACCGCCGCGCCCACCTGGTGGGACGCGAGGACCCAGCCGAACACGATCGCGCTGTCCTCGCCGTAGTGCTCGCGGCACAGTGCGATCGTCGGCGGGACGGTGGCGACCCAGTCCAGGCCGTAGAAGATGATGAAGAAGAGCATCGGCGGGTGCACGGACGGCGCCAGCAGCATCGGCAGGAAGAGCAGCGAGATGCCGCGCAGCGCGTAGTAGACGGCGAGCAGACGGCGGGCCTCGAATCGGTCGGTGAACCAGCCGGAGGCGATCGTGCCTACGACGTCGAAGACGCCGATCACCGCGAGCAGGGACGCGGCAGCCGTGATCGGCATGCCGTGGTCATGCGCGGCCGGTACGAAGTGGGTCTTGACCAGTCCGTTCGTCGACGCGCCGCAGATCGCGAAGGTGCCGGCGAGCAGCCAGAACGGCCCGGTGCGCGCGGCCGCGAACAGGACGGTGACGGCCCGGCGGGCCGCACCCGGCACCGGGGCGGGCTTGGGCGTGACCTCCGCGGCGCCGTACGCCGGCAGGCCCACGTCCGCCGGGTGGTCCCGCAGCAGCAGCCAGACGAACGGGACGACCGCGAGCGCGGCGAGCGCGACCGTGATCGCGGCGGGCCGCCACTCGTGGTTCTCGACCAGCCAGGAGAGCAGCGGCAGGAAGACGAGCTGGCCCGAGGCGCCGGCCGCGGTCAGGATTCCGGTGACGAGACCGCGCCGGGCCACGAACCAGCGGTTGGTGACCGTGGCCGCGAAGGCCAGCGCCATCGAACCGCTGCCGAGGCCGACGAGGACACCCCAGAACAGGACGAGCTGCCAGGGCGCGGTCATGAACACGGTCAGCCCGGAACCGACCGCGATGACCGTCAGGGCGACGGCGACGACGCGGCGGATGCCGAAGCGGTCCATCAGCGCCGCGGCGAACGGCGCGGTGAGACCGTACAGCGCGAGATTGACCGACACCGCGAAACCGATCGTGCCGCGCGACCAGTCGAACTCCTTGTGCAGCGGTTCGAACAGCAGGCCGGGCAGCGAGGCGAAGGCCGCGGCTCCGATGATCGTCACGAAGGCGACGGCCGCGACGAACCACGCGCGGTGGATACGGAAGCGCCGCCCGGCCGGCGGTGGCGGGGGCCCGCCGGGGAGGCCGGTCGTCGTGGGCGTCCGGTCGGTCGGCGTCGTCTGCGGCGTTGGCGTCACGTTCTGCGTCACGTCCGACAGCATCCGGCCCGCGGATCACTGCGGACGAGTGGCCCGGTGGACAGCATTCGATAGGATCGGGCCATGGACCCGGCCACGGAAACCACGCCCGCACAGGCCCCGACCCCCGCACAGGCCCCGACCCCAGCAACGCGGGCAACGCCCCCAGCAGCCGCAGCACCGCCCCGCGTCCACCGCGTCGTCGTGCTGGCCCTGACCGGGCTGCTCCCGTTCGAGCTCGGCATTCCACACCGGATCTTCGGCCGCGCCAAGGACCCCGCCGGCCATCCGCTGTACGAGACCGTCACCTGCTCGGTCCGGCCGGGCCCCGTCCGTACGGACGCCGACTTCACCATCACCGTCGAGCACGGCCCCGAGGTCCTGGCCACCGCCGACACCGTCGTCGTACCCGCCTCCTACGCGCTCGGCCCCGTCTACAACGAGGGCCGGCTGACCGACGAACTCGCCGGCGCGCTCGGGTACGTACGCCCCGGCACCCGCATGGTGTCCATCTGCACCGGCGGGTACGTCCTCGCCGCAGCCGGTTTCCTCGACGGCCGCCCCGCCACCACCCACTGGTCCTCGGCGGAACACTTCCAGCGGCTCTTCCCGTCCGTCCGGGTAGACGCCGACGTCCTGTTCATCGACGACGGGGACGTGCTCACCTCCGCGGGCGTCGCCGCCGGCCTCGACCTGTGCCTGCACATCGTGCGGCGCGACCACGGTACGGCCGTCGCCAACGAGGTCGCGCGCCGTACGGTCGTACCGCCTCACCGGGACGGCGGGCAGGCCCAGTACATCCAGCGCCCCGTCCCCGAGCCTCAGTGGGCGACCACCACCGCGGCCCGCGCGTGGGCGCTGGGCCGGCTGAACGAGCCGATCCAGCTGCGCGACATGGCCGAGCAGGAGTCGATGAGCGTACGGACGTTCACGCGCCGCTTCCGCGAGGAGGTCGGCGTCAGCCCCGGCCAGTGGCTGGTGCAGCAGCGCGTCGAACGCGCCCGGCATCTGCTGGAGTCCAGCGACCTGTCCGTGGACCAGGTGGCGCGAGACGCGGGCTTCGGCACCGCCCAGTCGATGCGCCAGCACCTACAGGCGGTGCTCGGCGTCCCGCCGACCGTCTACCGACGCACGTTCCGCAGCGGAAACGGGCCTCGGGGAACAACGGAACTCAGGGCCTGAGACCGTGTCCTAAGTGAGTCCGGAACTGCGGGCAAGCATCAGTGCCGAGTCCGTGTGGAGCGTGATGCGCACCGGTGTGAAGGTGGTGGCGTCCATCGGCGGCTCCCCCGTGCCGGGATTGCGGTCGTAGCGTGGATGGGCGCCTCCGCTGATCTGCCAGCGTATGCGGTGACCGACGGCGAAGCGGTGGGCGGTGGAGCTCATCGGCACGTTGACCTGCGAGGGCACCTGCCCAGCCGCCCTCAGTCGGCCCAGCCCGTCACAGATGTTGACGGAGCGGCCTTGTGTGTCCACGTCGCACAGGCGGGTGAAAACGTCGGCGTGGCCGGTGTCCGTGGAGATGCTCAGCCGCGCGGAGACCGGGCCGAGGATGTCCACGGGCTCGGTCAGCGGGGGGCCGGTGAACGTCAGTACGTCGTCCCGGGCCTCCAGGACACTGTTGTCGCGAGGGCCGGCGGTGAGAGAGAGCAGAGGGCCGCCAAGGGACGGGGTGGGGTCGGCCGGGTCATAGCGGAACGACGTCAGTGGTGCCGAGTCCAGGGGAGCCTGCTGGGTGAGATGCCCCTGCGGGGTGGGAAACCACGAGGTGACGGCCGGGGCCGGCGGCCAGTCGTCGCGGTCCCGCCAACCGCCGTCCTCGCCGCCGACGTGTACGCGCACCCTGGTGGGACGGAGGCCGGAGGGGTCGGCGTACAGGTGCGCGCGCAGCCAGGCGAGGCTCTCGGCGAACACCTCGGGCCATCCCCGCTGCAGCGCGGAGGTGTGGGTCCAGGGGCCGACGAGCAACGCGGTCTCGCACCCGGCCTGACGCAGCCGGCCGTACTGCTCGAAAGTCTGGTCGACCAGCGCGTCGTGCCATCCGGTGGCCGAAGCCCGCTACCTCGCCGCTGTCGCCGCGGACGGCCACCACCCGGAACTCGCCGAAGCCCTCTCCGCCCCCGGACGCCCCCTCACCCCCGAAGCCACCTTCACCCGGTTCCTCAACCGCCTGATCGACGGCCTCGACACCGACTGACACCGCCGGTGTCAGAAGGTCAAGGTGGCAGAAGGTCAAGGTGTCAGAAGGTCAGGACGCCGCGGGCCACTCGGCCCTGGTGGGCGTCGGTTGCCGCCCTGTCGAAGTCCTCCACCGGGTAGGTCTTCGTGACCAGTTCGTCGAGCAGCAGCCGGCCCTCCCGGTACAGCTCCGCGTAGAGCGCGATGTCCCGCTGCGGGCGGGCGGAGCCGTACCTGCATCCCAGGATGGACTTGTCCAGGTACATCGACGAGACCAGGAACGACGCCTCCGCCGTCGCGGCCGGGACGCCGAGCAGGATCGCCTGGCCGTGCCGGTCCAGCAGGTCGATCGCCCGGCGGATCAGCTGTACGTTCCCGACGCACTCGAACGCGTGGTCGGCGCCGGTCGGCAGGATCTCCCCGACCCCCTCGGTCGACGCGAGGAAGTGCGTCGCGCCGAACTGCCGGGCCAGCGCCTCCTTCGCCGGGTTCGCGTCGACGGCGACGATCTTCAGCGCGCCCGCGATCCGCGCGCCCTGGATGACGTTGAGGCCGATGCCGCCGGTGCCGATGACGAGGACCGTGTCGCCGCGGTCGACCCGTGCGCGGTTCAGTACGGCGCCCACTCCCGTCAGCACACCGCAGCCGATCAGCGCGGCGGCCGTCAGCGGAATGTCCTCGGGGATCTTCACCGCCTGGACGGCCTTGACCAGCGTGCGCTCGGCGAACGCGGAGTTCGACGCGAACTGGAACAGCGGCTCCCCGCCCCGCGAGAACGGCTGCCCGGGCATCCCGATCGCCTTGCGGCACATCGTCGGCCGCCCCCGGTCGCACTGCGCGCACGCGCCGCAGTTGGCCAGCGTCGACAGCGACACATGGTCGCCGGGCACGACGTGGGTGACTCCGGGGCCGACCGCCGCCACGACACCCGCGCCCTCGTGGCCGAGGACGACCGGCACCGGGAAGGGGATCGTCCCGTCGATGACGGACAGATCGCTGTGGCACAGCCCGGCCGCGGCCACCTCGACCAGCACCTCGCCGGGGCCGGGGTCCCGTATCTCCAGGTCGTCGACCACCTGGGGCTGCTTGCCGTCGTAGACGACGCCTCTCATCGCGACTCCTCGGACTCTCGGGGCGGGTCCAGCACCCGCCCGCGTACGTGCCCCCACTCCCGTGTGGGGCCCCAGGGCCTGTCGTTTGGATCTTGCCGGGCTCGCGGGGTCTGGTGCCGCACCTCTCCCCCGTAGCCCTTCGGGCACGGGAGGTACCCCCAGCGTTGTCGTCAGTCGCCAGGGCTCCGCCATGGCTCTCCCCCAGCCTTCGGCCGGGAGGTGCCCCCATCCTCCGCCTTGCGATGCACGGCACCAGACCCCGCTCCCTGATCCGGCCTGATCCAAACGACAGGCCCTACGCGTTCGGGCGGTCCTTCTTCGCCGCCGCGGCCGCCATCGCCTCCAGTTGGGCCAGCATCGGCATCGGGTCGGTGCCGACCGTGCCCGGCAGGAAGTCCGCGATCCGCTCCGGCGTCCACGCGCCGTCGGCGTATCCCGCCCGCAGTTCACGCGGCTGCGCCCATACGGCGATCTTGGGGCCGGCGATCGTGTAGACCTGGCCGGTGATCTTCTCGTCCCGGGCGTCCCTGGCCCGGTCGCTGAGCAGGTAGACGACGAGCGCCGCGACATCCTCGGGCTCGCCGATCTCCTTGAGTTCCATGGGGACGTTGGCGGACATCCGGGTACGGGCCACCGGCGCGACCGCGTTCGCCGTCACCCCGTACTTGTGGAGGCCGAGTGCCGCGCTGCGGACCAGCGAGATGATTCCGCCCTTCGCGGCACTGTAGTTGGCCTGGGCGACGCTCCCCTGGTGGTTGCCGCTGGTGAAGCCGATCAAGGTGCCGCCGCCCTGCTTGCGCATCACCGCCGAGGCGGCGCGGAAGACCGTGAACGTGCCCTTCAGATGGGTGGCGACGACCGGGTCCCACTCCTCCTCGGACATGTTGAAGAGCATCCGTTCGCGCAGGATCCCGGCCACGCAGACGACGCCGTCGATCCTCCCGTACCGCGCGAGGGCCGTGTCGACGATGCGCTGACCGCCCGCCATCGTCGAGATGTCGTCGGCGACGGCGACCGCCTCGCCGCCCGCCGCCTCGATCTCCTTGACCACCGACTGGGCGATCTCGCTCGTCGGTTCACCGCCCTCGACCGAGACGCCGTAGTCGTTCACGACGACCCGCGCCCCCTCGGCCGCCGCGGCGAGCGCGACCGCCCGGCCGATGCCCCGGCCCGCTCCGGTGACGGCGATGACCTTGCCTGCCAAGAAGTTCCCCACGCCTGGCCCCTTCCCGCTCTTTCTGACGGTCCGTTAGATTTTATGGGCCATCAGGAGTCCGAGCACAAGCCCCAGGAGGCGTCATGTCACTGCCGGCCGAGTTCCACGACATCGCCAAGCGCGTGAACAACTGGGGCCGCTGGGGCGCCGACGACGAGATCGGCACGCTCAACCTGATCACGGACCAGGTGGCCAGGGAGGCCGCCTCGGCCGTCGTCACCGGGCGCCGGATCCCGCTCGCGCTGCCCCTCCACCAGGACGGTGTCCAGACCGGGGTGATCCCGGGCCGGATCAACCCGCTGCACTCCATGGTGCAGATCAACCAGGAACTGTTCGGCCCCGGCACGGTCGCGTGCAGCGACGACGCCGTGACGATGGGGCTCCAGGCCGCCACCCACTGGGACGCCCTCACCCATGTCTCGCACTCGGGGAAGATCTACAACGGCCGCCCCGCCGACACCATCACCCCCCACACCCGCGCGCGGTTCAGCGGCATCGACAAGGCGCGGCACATCGTCTCGCGCGGCGTACTGCTGGACGTGGCCCGCGCGCACGGGGCCGACCGGCTCGCCGGGGACCACGCCGTGACCCCGGAGGACCTGTCGGCGGCGGAGGAACTGGCCGGCACCACCGTGCGGACGGGCGACATCGTGCTCGTACGCACCGGGCAGATCCAGCTGTACCTGGCGGGCGACAAGCACGGGTACGGATATCCGTCCCCCGGGCTGTCGGTCCGTACGCCGGAGTGGTTCCACGCGCGGGACGTCGCGGCCGTCGCCAACGACACGCTCACCTTCGAGATCTTCCCGCCGGAGATCGAGAACCTGTGGCTGCCGGTGCACGCGCTGCACCTGGTCGAGATGGGCATGCTGCAGGGCCAGAACTGGAATCTCGAAAAGTTGTCCACAGCCTGTGCGGAAGAAGGGCGCTACAGCTTCCTGCTCGCGGCGATGCCCGAGCCGTTCGTCGGCGGGGTGGGCACCCCGGTCGCACCGGTCGCCGTGCTCTGACCCGCTGAACCAGGACCCGCTGAACCAGGACCCGTTGAACCAGGACCCGTTGAACCAGGACGGCGGATGGCGGCGCGCGTTCGTGCGCACCCCGAGCACCGCACGGCGGGCCGCCATCCGACTGACCGCGACCCGTACTCGCCGAGGAGGAAGGATTCCCTCGGCGTCCCCTCGCGACGAATCACTCATCCAAGGGTGATCACACAGCCACCTTCCGTCAACACCTCGTTAACGGAGTGCGGGTCACGCGAGGTTGCTCACGGCGCACGACGGCTCACATGCCCCGGCCCCGTACGCCCCCTCCGCCCCCGTCGCCCCACCGCGGTCGACCTCGCACCAGATGCGTTTGCCCAGGCCCTCCGGCTGCCAGCCCCAGCGGTCCGCGAGCCCGTCGACCAGCTCCAGTCCGCGGCCGTTGGTGTCGTCGCCCTCCGCGTGCCGCGGCGTGGGCGGACAGGAGCTGATGTCCGCGACCTCCACCCGGACCGTGCCGGCGGCCTCGGCACCGGGCCCGGCGTCCGCGGAGCCGAAGAGCATGCGCAGGACCGCCGGACAGCCGGTATGCACCACGGCGTTGGTGACCAGCTCCGAGATGAGCAGGATCAGCGTCTCGGCCAGTGGCTCGTCGTCCCCTATGCCGGACCCGGCGAGCCGCGAGCGTGCCCACCTGCGGGCCCGCCCCACCTCCGCGGGATCCGCTCCGACCTCCAGCTGAACCTGAAGCACCTGCACCGCTCACACCATCCGAACCGGCGGACACATCGCCTCGCGCCTACGCGGGGTCACGGAACGTGAGCCCCTTACGAGACAGCATGGTTGACGTACAGTCACCACAACAAGCGCTTCGGGCATATTCCAGCGCGAAGGAGTATGCGTGGTGCATACTGTGCGACGCACACTGCGGGGAGTCGAACAGGGGCGCGCTCCGCGCCTCCATGCACGGCGAGCGGCGCGCGTTCGCCGGTCCGGGGCCGCCGCACTGGCAACTCCGGGACAGTCGCGCCTCACCACCACTCGCACCCCACGGAGCGTACCGGAGCACTGCCCCGACTCCTGCTCGTGACGAGTCGTGCGAAGGACACAACCCGGTATCGACGGACCGTAGCCGCCGTCCGCTTCCCGGTTCACAGGGCCGCGGCGAGCAACTCCTCCGCCTCCTGCGCCGTCTGCCACTCCCCCGCCCGCACCCAGGCCCGCTTCAGATGCAGATGGATGTCCGCCTCCCAGGTGAACCCCATCCCGCCGTGGACCTGCAGGCAGTCACGCGCGTTGTGCACGGCCGCCTCGTCCGCGAGCAGCTTCGCGGCGGCGATGTCGGTGGCCGCCCCGGTGACCGCGCCCGCGTACACGGCGGTACGCGCCAGCTCGGCCCGTACCAGCATCTCCGCGCACAGGTGCTTGACGGCCTGGAAGCCGCCGATGGGCCGGCCGAACTGCTCGCGCTCCCGCGCGTACCGCACGGCCATGTCCAGTGTCCGGGAGGCGCTGCCGAGCTGCTGGGCGGCCGTCAGCAGCGCGGCCTCGCGCCGCAGCCGCGCCGCGTCGGCGGCGAGCGGGCTGCCCGCCGGCGGTGCGGTACGCACCCGGTGCAGCGGAGTCAGCGGGTCCACGGACCGTACGGCTTCGGCGTCCAGGGCCGCGGCGGGTACGACGCGGACGGTGCCGGCGTCGAGGACGAGGACGCTGTCGGCGGTGTCCGCGTGCGCGACGAGCGGGGCGTCGGTCTGCGCCGTCCCGGGGGCCGCGCCCGCCGCCGTCCCCAGGTCGACGGCGGTCACCACGGCCGTCCCCTCGGCCGTGCCCTTGACCAGCCCGGCGGCCAGCTGGCCGGCGATCAGAGGACCGGGCAGCAGCACCCGCCCCGCCTCCTCGTGTACGAGTACGGCCTCGGCCAGGGTGAGGCCCGCCCCGCCGTCGCTCTCGGCCAGCCGCAGCGAGAAGAACCCGGCCTCGCCGAGGGCGGCCCAGATGTTCCGGAGGCCGGCGGTCGGGGAGTCCACCGCCGCGCGCAGCGCCTCGCGGTCGAAGCGGGCCGCCAGCAGCTCCCGTACCCCCTGGCGCACGTGCCTCTGATCGTCGGTGAGCTGGAAGCGCACGCGGGTCACCCGCCCTTCGGGAGGCCGAGGATGCGCTCGGCGACGATGTTCCGCTGGATCTGGGAGGTGCCCGCCGCGATCGTGTACGACAGGGAGGAGAGCCGGTCAAGTGTCCACGCGTGGCCGGCGTCGAGCGAGGCGGCGCCCAGCACCTCCGCCGCCGTGTCGTACAGCTCCTGCCGGGCGTGCGAGTACCGCAGCTTGAAGACCGAGCCGCCGGCGCCGGGCACGCCACCCGTCCTCTCCGACTCGCTGACGTTCCACTGGATGAGCCGCCACAGCGCCGCGAACTCGGCATGCAGCCGGCCCAGCTTCCGGCGCAGTACAGCGTCGTCCCACCGGCCGTTCTCCCGTGCCAGCGAGGCGAGTTGGCCGAGTGTCCGACGGCAGGCCACCACCTCGCCGACGAAGGCCGTGCCCCGCTCGAAGGACAGGGTGACCATGGTGACGCGCCATCCGTCGTTCTCCGCGCCGACCCGGTTGGCCACCGGTATCCGTACCTCGTCGAGGAAGAGCTCGGCGAACTCGGTGGAGCCCGCGAGCGTGCGCAGCGGCCTGATCGTCACCCCCGGCGCGTCCATCGGCATCGCGAGCCAGCTGATCCCGCGGTGCTTGGGCGCCGCCGGGTCGGTACGCACCAGCAGCTCGCACCAGTCGGCCACCTCGGCGTGCGAGGTCCAGATCTTGGCGCCGCTGACGATGTACGCGTCGCCGTCCCGCACCGCCCGCGTGCGCAGCGCGGCCAGGTCGGAACCGGCGTCCGGCTCGCTGAACCCCTGGCACCACACCTCCTCGCCGCGCAGCACGGGCGGCAGCCAGCGTGCCCGCTGTCCGGCCGTCCCCTCGGCGGCGATGGTCGGCCCGGCGTGCAGCAGCCCCACGAAGTTCGCGCCGACGTAGGGCGCCCCGGCCCGCTCGGTCTCCTCCAGGAAGATCAGGTGCCGGGTGGGGGTCGCGCCCCGGCCGCCCACCTCGACCGGCCAGTGCAGTCCCGCGTACCCGGCGTCGTACAGCCTGCGCTGCCAGCCGAGGTCGTACGCCCGCCGGCCCGGCCAGTCGTCGGGCGAGGGCTTCGGCGGCAGCGTCGGCAGGACGTCCGCGAGCCACTCCCGCAGCCGAGCCCGGAAGTCCTCCTCTTCCTCCGTGTACGTGAGGTCCATCAGCGGTCCAGGTCCAGGCTGAGCATGCGGATCGCGTTGCCGCGCATCAGCTTGTAGACGGTCTCGGCGTCGAGTCCCTTGACGTGGTCGAGGGCGACTTCCTTGGTGTGCGGGAAGGTCGAGTCGACGTGCGGATAGTCGGTCTCGAAGGTCGCGTTGTCGCGGCCGACGACATCCAGCGAGGCAACGCCGTGCTTGTCCCGGAAGAAGCAGCAGAAGATCTGCCGGTAGTAGTACGTGGACGGCGGCTCGGGGATCAGGTCGCGCACCCCGCCCCACGCCCGGTGCTCCTCCCACACGTCGTCGGCGCGTTCCAGGGCGTACGGAATCCAGCCCATCTGCCCCTCGCTGTAGGCCAGTCTGAGCCGGGGGAACTTCACCAGAACCCCGCTGAACAGGAAGTCCATCATCGAGGCCATGGCGTTGTTGAACGACAGCGCCGCCTGCACGGCGGGCGGGGCGTCCGGGGACGCGGCCGGCATCTGCGAGGACGACCCGATGTGCATGTTGACGACCGTGTCCGTCTCCTGGCAGACCGCGAAGAAGGGGTCCCAGTAGCCGGAGTGGATGGACGGCAGCCCCAGGTAGGTGGGGATCTCGCTGAAGGTCACGGCCTTCACGCCGCGCGCGGCGTTCCGCCTGATCTCGGCGACGGCGAGGCCGATGTCCCAGAGCGGGATGATGCAGAGCGGGATCAGCCGGCCGCCGCTGTCGCCGCACCACTCCTCCACCATCCAGTCGTTGTACGCGCGGACGCAGGCGAGGGCGACCTCCTTGTCGTGGGCCTCGGCGAAGGTCTGGCCGCAGAAGCGCGGGAAGGTCGGGAAGCACAGGGACGCCTCGACATGGTTGAGGTCCATGTCCTTCAGCCGCTCGGCCGGGTCCCAGCAGCCGCGCCGCATCTCCGCGCGGGTGATCCCCTCCAGGGTCATGTCGTCGCGGTCGAAGCCGACGGCCGCGATGTTGCGCTTGTACGGGAACTTGAGGTCCTCGTAGATCCACCAGTCGGTCGGCGGCCCGTCCGGGTCCATGGTGATGACGTACTTGCCGCCGGTGTACGCGAGCTCCCCGATGCCGGCGGTCAGCGGCTGGGGACCGCGGTCGCGGTACTTGGCGGGCAGCCAGGTCTCGAAGAGGTGGGCGGGCTCGATCACGTGGTCGTCGACGCTGATGATCCGAGGCAGTTCCATGGGGGGTCCCCTCACCCGACTGGTCCGATGACGTGTCCGACGCATCCGATGAACCTCTGCCGATGAACCTGCCGAGTTTCTGATGGATCGTCAGAAACAGGCTAGCCCCGCACCCTCTGGACCGACAAGCGCGTGAGCCTTACGCTCTCGGCACGATCTGACAGCTCGTCAGTTGGGGAGGGTTTCCGGAATGACCGGCGGCAGCAGCGCACCCGGACTGGACCGCACCGCGACCCTGTGGGGGCTCGTCGCCCGCCGCGCCGCCCTGAGCCCCGACGCGACGGTGCTGATCCAGTCCGCCGACGACCCCGCCGACGACCGGCGGATCACCTTCGGCGAGCTGCGCGACCGCGCGGAGCGGGTGGCGGCCGGGCTGTACGCGCTCGGGGTCCGCCCCGGCAGCGTCGTCGCCTGGCAGCTGCCCACCCGGATCGAGACCGTGCTGCTGTCGGTCGCCCTGGCCCGGCTCGGCGCGGTGCAGTCGCCGGTCATCCCCTTCTACCGGGACCGTGAAGTGGGGTTCGCGCTGCGGGAGTCCGGCGCGCGGTTCTTCGCCGTACCGGGCGAGTGGCGCGGCTTCGACCACGCGGCCATGGCGCACCGCCTCGCGTCGGCGCTGCCGCACCCCCCGGTCGTACTGGAGACGTACGAGAACCTGCCGGACGCGGACCCCGCCGTCCTGCCGCCACCGCCCGCCGAAGGCACCTCGGTCCGCTGGATCTACTGGACCTCCGGCACCACCTCCGACCCCAAGGGCGTCCTGCACACCGACCGCAGCCTGATCGCGGGCGGGTCGTGCCTGGCCCACGCGCTGCGGCTCGGCCCGGACGACGTCGGCTCGATCGCGTTCCCCTTCGCGCACATCGGCGGCCCGGACTATCTGGTGACGCTGCTGCTGTACGGCTTCCCGGCCGTCCTCTTCGAGAAGTTCGCCCTGCCGGACGCGCTCGACGGCTACCGCAGGCACGGGGTGACGACGGCCGGGGGCAGTACCGCCTTCTATGCGATGTTCCTGGCCGAGCAGCGCAAGGCGCCCGGCCGGAAGCTCATCCCCAGCCTGCGGCTGCTGGCGGGCGGGGGTGCCCCCAAACCGCCCGAGATCTACCACGCCGTCGTACGGGAGATGGGCGTCCAGCTCACCCACGGCTACGGCATGACCGAGGTACCGATGATCACCATGGGCGCGCCGGACGACACCGCGGAGAACCTCGCGACGACCGAGGGCAGGCCACCGGCCGGGATGGAGATCCGTATCACGGACGAGGAGGGGAAACCGCTGCCCGTCGGCACGGACGGCGAGGTGCGGCTGCGCGGCGAGGCGGTCTGCCGGGGCTATCTGAACGCCGCCGGGGACCCGGACCGGAACGCCGGGGTCTTCGACGCCGACGGCTTCCTCGTCACCGGGGACGTCGGCCATCTCACGGCGAGCGGCCATCTCGTCCTCACCGGGCGGCTGAAGGACGTCATCATCCGCAAGGGGGAGAACATCTCGGCCAAGGAGATCGAGGACCTGCTCCACCGGCACCCGGCGGTCGGCGATGTGGCGGTGATCGGCCTGCCCGACCAGGCCCGCGGCGAGCGGGTGTGCGCGGTGGTCGAACAGCCCGCCGGGGCGGGGGCGCTGACCCTGGAATCGGTGACGTCCTACCTGCGGGCCGAGGGCCTGTCCGTGCACAAGCTGCCGGAGCAGCTGGAGCTGGTCGAGGCCCTCCCCCGTAACGACACCCTGCGCAAGGTCCTCAAGTACAAACTGCGCGAACGGTACTCCTGAGAGCGGCACTCCCGAGGTACTCCCGGGGTACTCCCGGGGTACTCCCCGGGCAGTCCGCCCGGGGATTATCCGGGAAGCGTCAGGCGTCCGGCTCGGCCGTCGTGTAGTAGGCCGCGAACGACGTCATGATCTCGTCCTCGCCGATCCTGCCGTCACCGTCCGCGTCGAGTGCCCGCGCGGCCCGCTCGGCCACCTCGGCGTCGATCCCCAGCACCCGCATCACCCGCGCGGCGTTCTGCGGGGTCACGCCGCCGCCGTCCTCGTCCGCGACGGCGATCACGGCGTGCAGGAACGGGCGCGCGATCTCCGCGAAGCGCCGCGAGTTGTCGCGCAGCCGCTTCACGGCCCCGGTGACGAACTCCTCGCGCGTGACCCGCTGGTCGCCGTCCACGTCGGCGATGCCGGCCATGCCCTGCCAGAAGGCCTCCGCACCGATGAAGACCGCCTGGCCCTTGTCGCTGCGGGCCGCGGTGCCGAACTCGGCGAGTACAGCCTTCGCCGCCGCGCTGAAGTCCTGGCGGTCGATGGAGCCGCTGCCGTCCTGGTCGAAGCTGGTGAATCGAGCGGCGATCTTGCGCTCGTACTCTGCGCTGTCCATATCCGGCTTTCCGCCTCACGTCTCAGGTGGGGTGCAGTCTGTGCAGACTCTTGCGATGAGACGGAGCGTAAGCCCTGCGTG
This sequence comes from Streptomyces mabaensis, assembly GCF_053763515.1. Lineage (NCBI taxonomy): Bacteria > Bacillati > Actinomycetota > Actinomycetes > Kitasatosporales > Streptomycetaceae > Streptomyces > Streptomyces mabaensis. Next base: position 44,394 of record NZ_JBSOPZ010000021.1, on the reverse strand, counting down.
GCCGGGAAGTTAAGGAAAGCGGGCAAGGCGTGGATCAACTGCGACGATCAACGGCCTCAGCCGGCCAGCCGACCCAGCGACAGCGGCTCGGCCTCCTCGTCCACCGCCGAGTCGACGTCCGGATACACGTCGAAGAGCCGGCGTACACCGAGCGCGGCCAGCACACGGTTCACATGGGAGCCCTCGACCTCGCCCCGGGCGGGTAGTATCAGCCGCAGCCGGCCCTGACACGAGCGCATCAGTCGACGCGTCGCGATCAGTACGCCGATGCCGCTGGAGTCGCAGAACACCACCCCGGAGAGGTCCAGCACCACTGCGCGGCGGCCCTCGGCCACCGCGTCGTGCACGCATCTGCGGACCTCGGGTGAGGTCACCAGGTCCAGTTCACCGGAGATGCTCAGTACGGCCCAGCCTCCCCGGTCCCCCTCGATCACCTTGAGCAGCGACACGTGCACACCTCTCGCCGTCGGATCCGGAATGGAATCCGGAACAGATCCGGAATCAGTCGTTCCCTGGCGGCTGCCCCGCTGTACGCACCTGAAACGCGGCGTGATGTGCACCATTCCGGCGCGCCCCCGGAGCGCGCATTGAGGCAAAGGGGAGTGCACCGAGGCCCATGGCCACTACATTCGAGGGGTCGACACAGGGCTGGGGGCCGTATGCCGAAGGACACACCACCCCGCTGGGACCGCCGGATGCAGCAGCGGCTCGCACGCGGCGAGGCGGCGGCTCTCGGGGAGTTGTACGACCGGTTCGCCTCGCTCGTGCACAGCCTCGCCCACCGGGTGCTGGGCGACGAGAAGGCGGCCGACCGGATCACCCGCGAGGTCTTCGGCTACATCTGGGAGAACCCGGACGCGTACGACCCCAAGCAGGGTTCCATGCGCTCCTGGGTGGCCAAGCTCACCCACCGGCAGGCGGTGAACCGGCTGCGGCAGACCGAGGCGGCCTCCCTCGCGGAGGGCGACGGCTCACCGGAGGAACTGGAGCGAAAGGTGCGCAACGCCTCCGCCGCCGCCCGCGCCGACTACATCGTCACCTCCATGCCCGCGCCGCTGCGGGCCGCGCTGGAGCTCGCGTACTTCCAGCGCCGGGACTACCGGCAGGCCGCGGCGGATCTCGGCGTCACCGAGGACGAGGCGCGCAGGCGCCTGCGCCTCGGACTGCAACTGCTCTCGACGGCCAACACCCGGCCGGTCGAAGGAACATCACCGCCCGGATACGGACACGCACTGTGAACGGGCCCGCCCACGGAGAGCCGGACCCCGACGACATGGACGGCATGGACGACCCCGACGGCACGAACGGCACGGACGGCATGAACGGCATGGACGACAGGCAGCCGCGCATACCGGGCCCGCGGCAGGCGGCCGACAACCTCGACCTGCCCCCGGAACCGCGACCCGCACCGCTGTCCCACCAGGTACTGAAGTCGCTGCTCGGTGCCTGGGCCCTGTCCGCCTGCTCCGCCGAGGAGACCGCCGCCGTCGAGAACCACCTGACCGAATGCGCCCCGTGCGCGGAAGAGGCGCTGCGGCTCCGCGACGCGGTGGGGCTGCTGCACACCGAGGAGAGCCTCGATCTCGACCCGCTGCTGCGGTCGCGGGTCCTGGAGGGCTGCCTCGGCCGCAGACCGGCGCGTATCCCGGTGCCGGTCTGGGCCGCTCCGTACGACGCGGAGACGGCGCGGCTCGACGCCCTGCTGCGCGACATCGGCGACTCCGAGTGGCACGCGCCGGTACGGCTCAAGTGGTTCGAGGGCGAGCGGCAGGTCACCCGCAAGACGACGGTCGCCGGCGTCATCGGGCACCTGATGACCGTGGACGGCCTGGTCGCCACCGCACTCGGCCTCGACGACCCGCTCGGCGCCGACGTGCCGGACGCGCTCGGCACACCGGGTGCGCGCACCGAGGCGTACTGGCGGTCGTCCCACTACCCGCCGACCCGCAGAGTCCGCGAGCCGTGGCGTGAGCAGGGCCACACACTGATCCGTACGGTCTCCTTCGCGGGCCGGGGTGTGGCCGAACTCTCCGTCCCGTACGGGCCCGTCGCGCTGCCACTGCGGGACTCGTTCCTGGACCGCGCCTTCGAGTGCTGGGTGCACGCGGGAGACATCGCGGAGGCGGTGGACTATCCCTACGACCCGCCGGCCGGGGCGCACCTCAACCGCATGATCGACCTCGCCGCCCGGCTGCTCCCGGGCGCACTCGCCGAGCGCCGCAGGGCCGGACTCGCCGCGCCCGCGCGGCACCTGGTGGCGGCGGGCTCCCCCGGCCGGACCCTCCACCTGGAGGTCGAGGGCTCGGGCGGCGGCAACTGGTACATCGCCCTGGACTCCCCGGCGGCGGCCGCGTCGCCCGAGCACACGGTGGCCCAGATCGCGCTGGAAAGCGTCGAGTTCTGCCAGCTGGCCGCGGGCCACATCTCCCCGGAGGACACGGCGGCGGGCCAGCAGGGTGACCGCGAGGCCATCCGCGACGTCCTGTTCGCGGCGGCCTCGCTGTCGAGGCTGTGAGGCGGAGGGGCCGGGGGACGGGGGGCTGGGGGCGGTAGGCGGCGGGCTGCCGTGGCTACGCGAAGAGGCCGCCGTAGCTACGCGAAGACGACCGTACGGCGGCCGTTGAGCAGCACGCGGTGTTCGCTGTGCCACTTCACCGCGCGCGCCAGCGCCTGGCACTCCACGTCGCGGCCGACCGCCACCAGCTGTTCCGGGGTCACCTCGTGCCCCACACGCTCGACCTCCTGCTCGATGATCGGGCCCTCGTCGAGGTCGGCCGTCACATAGTGCGCCGTCGCGCCGATCAGCTTCACGCCGCGCGCGTGCGCCTGGTGGTACGGCTTCGCCCCCTTGAAGCTCGGCAGGAAGGAGTGGTGGATGTTGATGATCTTGCCGCTCAGCTGCTTGCACAGGTCGTCGGAGAGGACCTGCATATAGCGGGCGAGGACGACCAGCTCGACGTTCTCGGCGCGGATCAGCTCCAGCAGCCGCGCCTCGGCCGCCGGCTTGGTGTCCTTGGTCACCGGGATGTGGTGGAAGGGGATGCCGTACGAGCCGACGAGCTCTTCGAAGTCCGTGTGGTTGGAGACGACCGCCGCGATCTCGACCGGCAGCGCGCCGATCGACGAGCGGAAGAGCAGGTCGTTCAGGCAGTGGCCGAACTTCGAGACCATCAGCACGATGCGCATCCGCTCGGACGCATGGTGGATCTGCCAGTCCATCCGGAAGGTGTCCCCGATGGCGGCGAAGCTGGCCCGCAGCTTCGCCACGGTCACCGGCGCCTCGGCCGAGAAGTGGACCCGCATGAAGAACAGCCCGGTGTCGTGGTCGCCGAACTGCTGGCTGTCCTCGATGTTGCAGCCGGTCATGAACAGATAACTCGACACGGCGTGCACGATGCCCTGCTTGTCGGGGCAGGTCACGGTCAGGACGTACTGCTCAGGCTGCGGGTCGCTCATGAACCCAAAGGATTCCACACCCGCGGGGCGTCACGCCGACCGCGTCATGATCCGCAGGACATCCAGGGAGCGCGGCGCCACGTCCGGGTCCTCGCCGTCGCTCGTCGCGAGGCACACGTGGGCGTCGCGGGCCGCCCGTACCGCCTCGGGCCAGGCGTGGTGTTCGAGGTACGCCGAGACCGGGGCGTCCGCCCCGACCTGGTGCATGATGCGCAGCACACGCAGGACGGCGGTGTCGACGAGGGCCGCCTCCTGGGAGTCGCGGAAGATCGTCCCGACGTACTTCTCGGCGGACCAGTTGTCGAGCCAGGTGTCCTCGACCAGCCGGTAGACGGCGTCGGTGACGTCCCCGAAGCCGTCGAGGCCGGCCAGCCAGCACTCCTGCTGGAAGACGGGGTCGGAGAGCATGTGCAGCGCCGAGCGCACATTGCTGCGCCAGCGCCACCACGGCATGTCGTTGAGCGGCATGCCGCCCATGGTGGGGGAGCGACGGCCGCGACGGGAAGAGTTCTCCGAACCTTGCACGGTCACCGATCGTACGTTCCCGGTCCGCAGGGGCGTGCGCACCCCCGTAATTCATCTTCACGTCACCGAACGTTGAGCAAAGCTCACTCGGGTGTTACCCGTGGGGCGGAATTGTGCGGGGACATGACCGGTTGGCGACGTACCCTCTCCCTCCGCCCCTTCACCGCCGCGTTGATCACCGCGCTGTGCACGGCGGCCAGTGCGTCACTCATCGGGGGATGCGGTGTGCTCCCTGGGGGCTCGGGGGGCTCCAGGGAGCCCATCACCGTGATGACCTTCGCGCCGGTGGGGACGGCCGCGACGAACATGGCGGGCATGCCGGCCATGGCCGGCGCCTATGCCCGCTGGATCAACAGCCGCGGCGGCATCAACGGCCGGGAACTGAAGGTCATCACCTGCAACGAGCACAACACCCCGGTCGGCGCGGGCGACTGCGCACGGCGGGCGGTCGCCGAGGACGCGGTCGCGGTCGTCGGCTCGTACAGCCAGCACGGCCGGGCCTTCATGGCCCCGCTGGAGACGGCCGGGATCCCGTTCATCGGCGGTTACGGCGTCTCCGACGAGGAGTTCCAGAGCACGCTCTCGTACCCCGTCAACGGCGGCCAGCCGGTCCTTCTCGCGGGCAACGGGCGCCAGCTCGCCAAGGACTGCGAGCGGGTCTCGCTGGTCCGGCCCGACACCGTCGCGGGCGACACGATGCCGGTACTGCTCAACTCGGGTCTGGTGGCGGGCAAGCGGGCCGAGGCGGCCGACGTCCGGGCGGCGGAGGACGCGGGCGACTACAGCGCGAAGGCGCGCGAGGCGCTGAAGGAGGCGGGCGCGGACCCGTCCCTGCCGGGGCTGATCGGCTCCGCGGCGGCGACGGAACGGGCGTCGAACGGCTGCGTCACCGCGGTGCTCGGCGAGCGCACGGAGACCTTCTTCGACTCCTTCCGGCGGGTCCAGGAGGAGAGCCAGAAGGTACGGATCTCCTCGGTGCTCGGCAGCGTCAGCCAGGGCCTGGTGAACCGCACCGGCGGCAAGGAGGGCCCCTTCGAGGGCGCGTACGTCACCGGCTGGTACCCGGTGGCGAGCGACCCGCTGTGGGAGCCGATGCGCAAGGTGATCAGCGAGCACGCGTTCGGCGACGACCGGATCGACCCCGCCGACACCGGGATCCAGACCACGTGGATCGCGTACTCGGTGTTCACCGAGGTCGTCCGGTCCCTCGGCGAGGGGGACGTCACCGCGGCCCGGGTCGCCCAGGCGCTGGACCGCACGCCGGGGGTGGAGACGGGCGGCCTCACGCCGAAGCTGAGCTGGCGGTACGAGGACATGCGCGCGGTGCGGGGCTTCCCGCGGATCGTCAACGGCCGGGTGACGTTCCAGGTGGTCAAGGAAGGCCGCCTGGTGGCCCTGGAGAACGGCTCCCGGGACATGACGGAGACCCTGGAAAACGCCCCAGCCGCGAGCTAGCCTCGCGGCCGGCGCCCGTGGTAAGCCGAGGGCCGCGGGCCCCACGACGGCCCCGCCCGACGGCACCGGCCGGCGACCGGATGCCCGGCGCCCGGGCGCCCCCGAGCGCCGAGTCGGGCGCGCCTGAGGGCCCGAGCGCCCCGGCGGCCGGGGCCCAGCCGGCCGCACTGGGCGGGCCGAGCGCCCCGCGGCCCGGCTGCCTGGCGGGTTGAGCGTGCGGCGGTCGATCGCCAGGGGGGCCGGATGCCGGCGGCCGAGCGCCGAGCGGGGCGCGTCTGGCGCCGAGCGGGAGGTCCCTGGCGGGGCGAGCGGGCCGGGGGTGGGTTACAGCTGGGTTTTGTCGCGCTTTGTCAGGCCGTGCTGGCCCGCGATCGCGTTCCACAGGCCCGCCGCCTCCTGCTTGGCCTGGGTGGCTTCGCCGCTGGCCCGGTTGCCCGCGCCCGTCTGGGCGGTCTGGCGGGCCCGGCCGTCCTTGCAGCCCTTCTTGCCGGCGACCTGGTCGGCCCAGGCGGCGTAGTGGTTGTCCGCCGCGGCGGACGACTTCCACGCCTGGGTGAGGGAGGCCGACAGCCGCGCGTGCTCCGGCAGCTTGTCCACGGGCAGCTCCCGCAGGCGCGTCACCAGGTTCTCGCGCTGCGTGGCGGCGTCGCGCAGATCGGTCGCGGCCTGGCCGAGGTTGGCGCACTTCTTGATGTTCTCGACCGAACGGATCACCGCGGCCCGGCTGTTGTTGCTGTCCGCGAGCAGCTTGTCCAGCCCCTCGGCCTGCGCCTTGGCCGGGTCGGCGGCCGGCTCGGCGTTCCCGGGCGCGGGCGACGAGTCCGCGGTGACGGCCGTCGTATCGTCCTGCCCCTTGCCGTCCTCGCCTCCGGCACTCATCAGCGCGCCGACGCCGAGGCCCACCACGGCGAGGGCGACGACGCCCGCGGCGGCCAGGACGGCCGGGCTCGGCCGGCGTCGGGACGCGCTGCCCCGGCCCGGCGGCGGCGACTGGGACTGTACGCGCGGCGCCTGCGGTGCCTGCGGTGCGGCGGGGCCGGGCGCGTACGGCCGCTGCGGCCGGCGCTGCTGCGGCCCGTCGAAACGGGGCATCTGCTGGGTGGAGCCCTGGTGTTCGGGTCCCGCGTCGGCCCGGAACAGGCTGTCGAACTCGGCGGGCGGCTGACGGTCCTCCGGGGCGCCCGGCCTGATCCCGTACGGAGCCCCGGCGGGCGCGGCGGGCACCGGCGGCAGGTACTGCGTGGCCTGCGCGTCCTGCCCCTGCGAGGCGGCGGGTCCGGCCGGCACGGGCGGCAGGTACTGCGTCGCCTGCGCGTCCTGCCCCGGCACCGGCGCGATGTACTGCGTCGCCTGCGCGTCCGGCACCTGCGGCGCCCATGAGCCGCCCTGGCTCTGGCCGTGGCCCGTGCCGAGGAACTGCGTGGACTCGGCGGGCCGTTCGGGCGGCAGCCCGCCCGGCGGCGCGGCGGCCACGGGCGGCAGGTACTGGGTGGCGTCCGCGCCGGTACCGGCGGGCGGCGGCAGCGGCACGGGCATTTCCGGTCCCGCGGGCGGGGCCCCCTCCGGCGGCAGCGGCTGCGACACCGGCGCCTGCTGCTGGCCCGGCCCCCACGGCTGTCCCCAGGGCTGTCCGCCCGCCGGCGCGACGTGCTCCCCGGAGACGCCGGGTATCCAGGGACCACTGCCGTCCGCGGGCAGCACGACACCCTCGTGCGCGGGCCGGGCCGCGGGATACTGCGGCTCGTTGCCCTGTCCGCTCTGCGTCACCGGGACTCCTACGTGTGTACCTACGGAACCGTCGGTTCACGCTACCGGGTCCCGCAGCCGCCCTGCCACGCACCCGAGAGCAGTCCCGAACGCAGTAACAAGAAGGATCCTCACGACGCTGATATGGGCCCCTGGGAAGCTACGCCGCGCTGATCTCCAGCCGCGCGCCGAACTCGCGGACCGCCGGCTCGTCCCGGAACGGCTCCAGGCGCTGCTGGAAGTCGTCGAGATACTCCGCGCCCCGGTTGGACCGCAGCGTACCCAGCAGTTCCACCGCCCGCGTCCCCGTGTGGCACGCCTGCTCGACCTCGCGGCGCTGGACCTGGGAGGTGGCCAGCAGCAGCAGGCCGATCGCGCGGCGCCGCGCCTTCGTCTCCGGCAGTCCGGCCAGCGCCTCCTCCGCCCGCCGGCCCGCGGCCTCCGCCTGGCCGAGATCACGGTGGCAGTGGGCGAGCTCGTCGGCGAGGTACGCCGCGTCGAAGTGGCTGATCCACCCCGGGTCGTCACCACTGGCCGGGTCCGTACGCTCCAGCGCGGCCAGCGCCCGGCCCGCCGCCGCCTGGGTGGCACGCGCGTCGCCCATCAGCGCGTGCCCGCGCGCCTCCGCCGCGAGGAACATCGCCTCCGCGCGCGGCGGCACCTGCCCCCGCGCGCCCTCCTGCGCCGCCCGCGCCAGCTGGGCGATCTCCCGCGGGTTACCGAGCTGCGCGGCGAGGTGGCTCATCGACGCGGCCAGCACATAGCCGCCGTATCCGCGGTCGCCGGCCGCCTGCGCCAGGCGCAGCGCCTGGATGTAGTACCGCTGGGCGAGCCCGGGCTGTCCGGTGTCGACCGCCATGTAGCCGGCCAGCTCGGTGAGCCGCGCCACGGCCGCGAACAGCGCCCGGCCCACCGACTCCCGGTACGAGCCGGCCAGCAGCCCGGACACCACGCTGTTGAGGTAGTGGACGACGACCGGGCGGACATGCCCGCTGCCGAACCGGTGGTCCAGCTCGACCAGCGCCTCGGTCGTGGCCCGGACCGCCTCGACGTCCGAGGGGCCGACCCGCGCGCCCGCCGACCGGGCCACCTGCGCGTCGGTGCCGGTGATCAGCCAGTCGCGGCTGGGCTCCACCAGCGCGGAGGCGGCGACGGTCGATCCGGCGAGGAAGTCGCGCCGGCCCACATCACTGCGCCACAGCTCGCAGACCTGCTCGATGGCGCCCAGCACGGTGGGCGAGAACTGCAGGCCGACTCCCGAGGCGAGGTTCTTGCCGTTGGCCATGCCGATCTCGTCGATCGTCACCGCCCGGCCCAGCTTGCGGCCGAGCGCCTCGGCGATGATCCCCGGGGCGCGGCCGCGCGGCTGCTGCCCGCGCAGCCAGCGGGCCACCGACGTCTTGTCGTACCGGAGATCGAGGCCGTGCTCCGCCCCGCACATGTTCACGCGGCGCGCCAGCCCGGCGTTGGAGCACCCGGCCTCCTGGATGAGCGCCTGCAGCCGTTCGTTCGGCTGGCGGGCGACGAGCGGCCTGGCTGCCATGACTACCCCCTGAGGCTGCAGCGATCGACGAACTGATCACTGCCCGGCGGAAATGCAAAAAATGCGGCGGATGACTGTTCTCATAGCTGTGGTCACTCTTGTCGGTATTGCCGGTGTTTCCGGATGTTCTTCCACGGTTGTGGCTACCCGTCCGCCGCTCCCCGTCCCCCTGCGCGCCCCCGGCCGTGCACCGGTGCGCCCCGCGTGCCGAACATGCGGGGCATGCAGGATCGATGCTCCCCGCACCTCGCCGGGGAAGCCCGTAACCCGAGGTGACAGCGGGAGTTGAGTTCACCGTGGAAGAGACCATCGGAGTCACGGAAGCCGCACCCATCCCCCAGCAGCGAGGCGACCTGCTGCTGGATCACGCCGTGCGGTACGCGGAAGAGCGCCACTGGGACGTGTTCCCCGGCACCTGGCTGGAGGCCGAGGACGGCAAGGAGCGGTGCTCGTGCGGTGACACCGCCTGCCCCTCCCCCGGCGCCCACCCGGCCCGCCCGGACTGGGAGTCGCAGGCCACGGGCAGCGCGGCCGGGGCGCGCCGGCTCTGGTCGGAGCGGCCGAACGCGTCGATCCTGCTGCCGACGGGCCGTACGTTCGACGCGATCGACGTGCCCGAGGCCGCCGGGTTCCTGGCGCTGGCCCGGATGGAGCGCATGGACGTGACACTCGGTCCGGTCACCTGCACCCCGGACCGCCGGATGCTGTTCTTCGTCCTGCCGGGCGCCGGGCACAAGCTTCCCGATCTGGTACGGAAGTTGGGGTGGCCCGCCACGATCGATCTGATCGCCCGCGGCGAGGGCGACTACGTCGCGGCGCCTCCCACCCGCGTCGGCAGCCACGGCGCGGTGCAGTGGGCCCGCCGGCCCACCCCGGCCAACCGGTGGCTGCCGGACGCCGAGGAGCTGATCAGCCCGCTGGCGTACGCGTGCGGCCAGGAGGCGGCCTACGCGCGGTCCCGCGGCACCCAGAACTCGTCGGCCCGGGACTCATAAGGTGGTCCCCGGGGCCGAGTTGACCGACCGGCCGTGGGGACACCGAGAGGCGGGGCAGATGCCGGACCAGGCAGCCGAAACGGCGGGCGGCGCGCACCAGGCGCCGCCCGCCGCCGTACGCGTAGAGGGCCTGTGGAAGCGGTTCGGGGACCAGATCGCCGTCGCGGGCATCGATCTCGAACTGCCGGCGGGCAAGTTCATCGGCCTGGTCGGACCGAACGGCGCGGGCAAGACGACCACGTTGTCGATGGTGACCGGGCTGCTCCGCCCGGACCAGGGACGGGTCGAGATCACCGGCCGGGACGTCTGGCGGGACCCGGCCGAGGTGAAGGCGCGGATCGGCGTACTGCCCGAGGGGCTGCGGCTCTTCGAGCGCCTGTCGGGACGCGAACTCCTCGCCTACACCGGGCGGCTGCGGGGACTGCCCGGCGACGAGGTCGACAAGCGCGCGACGCAGCTGCTGGACGTACTGGACCTGGCGGGGGCGCAGCACAAGCTGGTCGTCGACTACTCGACCGGTATGCGCAAGAAGACCGGCCTGGCGGCCGCCCTGCTGCACAACCCCGAAGTCCTCTTCCTGGACGAGCCGTTCGAGGGCGTCGACCCGGTCTCGGCGCAGACCATCCGCGGGGTGCTGGAGCGGTACACCGTGTCGGGCGCGACCGTCGTCTTCTCCAGCCATGTGATGGAGCTCGTCGAGTCGCTGTGCGACTGGGTGGCGGTCATGGCGGCGGGCCGGATCCGCGCACAGGGCACCCTCGCCGAAGTACGCGGCGACGCGCCCTCCCTGCAGAGCGCCTTCCTGGAACTCGTCGGCGCCGGCGGCCGGGACCACAGCGGCTCCCTGGACTGGCTGGGCGGCGGCGGGGCCGGGGCCGGAACCGGGGCCGGCCGATGAGCACGAACACCGCCGGGATCACCCCCGTCTTCGTCCGGCTCAAGCTGTCGCTGCTGCGCAACGGGCTGCGCCAGTCGTCCGGCCGGCGCGCCGCGTATGTCGCCTCCGTCGTGATCACGCTGCTCTTCGCGGCGCTCCAGCTGGTCGGGCTGATCGCGCTGCGCGGCAGCGGGCACGCGGCGACCGTCGTGATCCTGCTGACGGGCGTGCTGGCGCTCGGCTGGGCCGTGATGCCGCTGTTCTTCCCCAGCGGCGACGAGACCCTCGACCCGACCCGGCTGGTGATGCTCCCGCTGCGGCCGCGGCCGCTGATCGTGGCGCTGCTGACCGCCTCACTGGTGGGCATCGGCCCGCTGTTCACGCTGTGCCTGGCCGCGGGTTCGGTGGTCGCGGTGGCACACGGCGCGGGCGCGGTGGCCGTCGGCGTGCTGGCCGTGCCCCTGACGCTGCTGGTGTGCGTGGCGCTGGCGCGGGCCGTCGCGACCGCCAACATCCGGCTGCTGACCAGCCGCAAGGGCCGCGATCTCGCCGTACTCAGCGGCCTGTTGGTCGCGGTCGGCATCCAGGTGGTGAACTTCGGCGGCCAGCGGCTCAGCCAGGCCGGCGGGCTGTCCGCCCTGGATCCGGCGGCGGACGTGGTGGGGTGGCTGCCGCCGGCCTCGGCGATCGGCGCGGTGGACTCGGTGAGCGAGGGCGCGTACGGGCGCGCCGCCGGGCAGCTCCTGCTGACCGTCGCCGCGCTGGTCCTGCTCCTGTGGTCCTGGCAGCGCAGCCTGACGAAGCTGATGACCGCGCCGGACGGCTCGACCCTCCAGGCGGCGGAGCCGGCGCGGAAGGAGTCGTCGCCCACGGGCGTGTCCCGTCTCCTGCCCGACGGCCGGACGGGCACGGTCATGCAGCGAAGCCTGCGCTATGTGTGGCGGGACCCGAAGACCAAGTCGGCCTGGGTCACTTCGCTGGCCATCGGCGTGATCATGCCGGTGTTCAGCGCGCTCCAGGGCACCGGGACCATCTACCTCGCATGCTTCGCGGCCGGGATGCTGGGCCTGCTGATGTACAACCAGTTCGGCCAGGACACCTCGGCCTTCTGGATGGTGGCCCTCACGATCTCCTCGCCGCGGGACGCCTACCTGGAACTCCGGGCGCGGGCCCTGGCGTTGCTGGTGATCATCCTGCCGTACTCGGTGGCGGTCACCGTGGTGACGGCGGCCCTGATCGGCGAGTGGCGGCCCCTGCCCGAGGCGCTGGGCATCTCGCTCGCGCTGCTGGGCGCGATGCTGGCGACGGGGGCGGTGGCCTCGGCCCGCTTCCCGTACTCGATCCCGCAGGACAGCGCGTACAAGAACGTGGCCCCCGGCCAGACGGGCCTGGCCTGGATCAGCATCCTCGGGGGCCTGCTCGCCTCGGCGCTGCTGTGCGCGCCCCTGCTGGCGCTGACCATCGCGCTGCATGTCACGGGCGCCCACGACTGGCTCTGGCTGGTCCTCCCGGCGGGCGCGGCCTATGGCGCGCTGATCACCTGGGCGGGCCTGCGGCTGGCGGCCCCGGCGACGGCGAACCGGCTCCCGGAGATCCTCACGGCGGTGAGCAAGGCGTAGCCGGGACAGGGCCTATAGCCCGCTCACGGGGTCAGGACGCCGTCCAGGAATGGTTCCACCGCCGTGCGCCAGCCCTCGGGCTGGTCGAAGTGGACCAGGTGGCCCGCGTCCTGGACCTCGGCGTAGCGGCCGCGGGGCAGCACCCGGACCATCTCCTGGGCCTCGGCCCGGCCCAGTTCGCCGTCCAGGCCGCGGACCACCAGGGCCGGGCACTGGACCTGGGCCAGCTCGTCCCAGTGCGCGTCGAAGACCCAGGTCTCCCGGGCCCTGAGCATCTGGCGGCGGGAGAAGACCGGCCGCCAGCCGTCCGCGCGCTCGGCCATCACCTCGGCGAAGAACTCGCCGCGGGCCGGGCTGGGGCGCTCCACCCACGGGTCGTCCTCGCCGAACCACTTGCGTACGTCGGCGAGGGTCGCGAAGGGCACGGGCCAGGAGCGGAACCAGTCCTCCCACTCGCGCTGCGACGCGGCCCCCAGGGCCGAGGCGCGCATGTCGCAGATGACCAGGGCCCGGACGAGGTCGGGGCGGCGGGCCGCGAGCTGCCAGGCGGTCAGGGCGCCCATGGAGTGGCCGATGAGGGTCACGGGGGCGAGGCCGAGCTGCTCGACCGCGGCCTCGGCGTCGGCCACGTACGCGTCACGGGTGTACGGACCCTCCGCCGGCCTGTCGCTGCGGCCGTGGCCGCGCTGGTCGAGTGAGACCGCGCGGCGCCGTTCGGAGAGCCAGCGGGCGGTGGGCGCCCAGTGCGAGGCGCGGCCCATGAGCCCGTGCAGTAAGAGCACGCCGGGGGCGGCCGCGTTCTCGGGGGGTTCTCCCCCGCCCTTGGGCGAGTCGGCGAACTCCCAGGCGGCGAGCCGCACTCCGTCGGCTCCTGTCACGTCGATGCGCCGCACCAATGTCCTGGCACCCCCTTCAGTCCGTCTTCGTCCGTCTTGATCCGTCCCGGGCCGGGCAGACACCCGGTCTCTCCGTCCGGCCATCCGTCCGGAGCGGCCAGACTATCGAACTCGTATTCGAAAATGGGGTTCTGCCCGCCAACACCCCTCGTTCGAGTGACCTCGCTCAAGGATTGACGGCCGCCGCCGAGGGGAGATCTTCAACGGGAGGCGGGCCGCTCGGGGAAGACGGTCCGAGGGGATTGACCCTGGGAGCTCGGGGCTCCGGGTCAGCACAGGGGAGGACAGGTCCCGGCGCTCCAGGGCGCCGGGACCATCCGTATCAGCCGCGCGAGCCGTTGTACCGGCCGCGCGAGCCACATCAGTCGTACCAGCCGCGCGAGCAGCAGCCGTCCAGTGCGACGGGCGCATCCCCCCGCTCCCTCCCCGACCCGCTGTGCGTACACAGCCGGCCCAGCCGGACCCTCGGGTCATATGCCATTCGCCTCAGCGACAGCCTCGCACGCTCCCTGCGCGGAGGCTGCCATTCCGCGGGATCAGCCCTTGGCGACGAACACGTGCGACGCGACCTCCGCGTCCAGCTCCGCGGCCTCACCGCTGCTGCCCACCAGCACACCGCCCGCCGACTCCGTGACACTCACCACCGAACCGGGCTGCACCCCCGCGCGCCGCAGCGTGTACATCAACTGGGCATCCGTCTGGATCGGCTCACCGATCCGCCGCACCACCACGGTCTTGCCCTCCGGGCCCGGCCCGAGATCGGCCAGGCTCACCATGTCGTCATGCAGGAACGGGTCCGCCTCCCCCTTCTCGCCCAGCTCCTCCAGGCCCGGGATCGGGTTCCCGTACGGCGACTCGGTCGGGTGCCGCAGCAGCTCCAGCACCCGCCGCTCCACCGCCTCGCTCATCACGTGCTCCCAGCGGCAGGCCTCCGCGTGCACCTGCTCCCACTCCAGGCCGATCACATCGACGAGCAGACACTCGGCCAGCCGGTGCTTGCGCATCACGCGCGTCGCCAGCCGGCGGCCCTCCTCGGTCAGCTCGAGGTGCCGGTCACCCGCGACCGTCACCAGTCCGTCGCGCTCCATCCGCGCCACCGTCTGGCTGACCGTCGGGCCGCTCTGATCGAGCCGCTCCGCGATCCGGGCGCGCATGGGGACCACGCCTTCCTCTTCCAGCTCGAGGATGGTGCGGAGATACATCTCCGTGGTGTCGATCAGTCCGGACATACGTGCCCCTCGATTATCGTGCGCTGGCCCTGACCCCAATTCTGACGCATAGCGCCGACAACCGTGCCGTACCGGGGAAGCGGCGTATTGACACGCGACTGGTCCAGACCGCACCGTGATCGGCGGCAACCGGACACACCCCCGCCGGAAAGGTCCCCGCGATGAGCGAGAGCAAGCTGGCCGGTCAGTTCTTCGACGCCGCCATCGGACTGCTGCAGCGCGTACGGGACGAGGAGTCCGCACACATCGCCGCCGCCGGCACCCTGATCGCCGACACCGTCGCGGCGGGCGGCCGGCTCTTCGCCTTCGGCGCCGGCCACTCCTCGCTCGCCGCCCAGGACGTCGTCTACCGCGCCGGCGGCCTGGCCCTGATGAACCTCCTCGCCGTCCCCGGCACCGTCGGCGTCGACGTCATGCCGGCCCCCCTCGGCAGTGCGCTGGAACGCGTCGACGGCCTCGCGGGCGCCGTCCTCGACAGCAGCCCCGCCGCCGCGGGGGACACGTTGGTGGTCATCTCCCTGTCCGGGCGCAACGCGCTACCCGTGGAGATGGCGATGAACGCCCGGGCGCTCGGCCTGAAGGTCATCGGAGTGACCTCGGTGGCGTACGCGGCCGAGACCCGGTCCCGGCACGCCTCCGGCACCTTCCTCAAGGACCACTGCGACATCGTCCTCGACAGCAAGATCGCGGTCGGCGACGCGGAGCTGACGGCCGACGGCATCGAGGCACCCTTCGCCCCCGCCTCCACCGTGGTCACCAGCGCGGTCATGCAGGCCGTACTGGCGGCCGCCGCCGGTGAACTCGCCGGGCGCGGCATCGAACCGCCCCTGCTGCGGTCCGGCAACGTCGACGGCGGGCACGAGTGGAACGCCCGTGTGATGGCCCAGTACCGCGACCGGATCTTCTTCCGGCACTGACAGCGCAGCGGTGCGGGCCCCATAGGGGGGGCGGTACGGAGGGACGGTGCGAGCCCCCGCGGGGGCCCGGCGGAGACCCCGGCAGCGTGTCGGCCGAGTCCGGCAAATGGGACATGTTCCCATGTGCCCGTACTCGCTCACCCACCTCCTGGAGGACGCACCGTGCCGACGAATCCGTCCGTGCCGACCACTCCGTCCCGCCGACGCACCCTGTTCCGCTCCCTGGCCGCCGCCTCGGCCACGGTGGCCACCACCGCCGCGCTGCTCGTGCCGCTGGCCGGCACCGGCCAGGCCGCGCCGGCGCCGCCACCGTCACCGGTCGCCGCGGAAGGTCCCGTCGGCATCAAGGCCATCTCCTCGGGATGGAACCACCCCTGGGGCCTGAGCTGGCTGCCCGACGGCTCCGCGCTGATCAGCGAACGGGATTCCTTCCAGGTCTTCCGGCTCACCCCGTCCGGCGTCAAGACCAAGGTCGCCACCGTGCCGCACGTGGTGAACACCACACCCGAGAGCGGCCTGCGCAGCCTCGCCGTGTCACCCAACTGGCGCAAGGACCACTACGTCTACCTCTTTCACGCGGCCGAGGAGGGCAACCGGATCGCCCGGATGACCTATGACGGCTCCACCCTCAGCAACTACACCCCCCTGGTTACCGGCATCAAGAAGGGCGGAACGAACGGCGGCCGGATCAAGTTCGGACCCGACGGCTACCTGTACGCCACCACGGGCGAAGCCTGGACCTCCCGCGACGCGCAGGACAAGAAGTCCCTGAACGGCAAGATCCTGCGCATGACCACCGACGGCAGACCCGCCCCCGGCAACCCGTACGGCACGCTGGTCTACGCGCTGGGCCTCCGCAGCCCCCAGGGCCTGGCCTGGGACGCGCGGGGCCGGCTGTGGGCGTCCGACATCGGCTACCACAGCTACGACGAGGTCAACCTCATCAAGCCGGGCGGGAACTACGGCTGGCCCGTGTGCGAAGGCCGCTGCGCCAAGCCCGGCATGACCGACCCCAAGGTGCAGTGGCGCCCCAGCGAAGCCGTGCCCAGCGGCATCGCCTACGCGGGCGGCGCGCTGTACGTCCCCTCACTCAGGGGCCAGCGGCTGTGGCGCATCCCGCTGACCGGCACCACGGTCGGCACCCCCACCGCCCACTACGTCGGAAAGTACGGCCGGCTCCGCACCGCGGAGAAGGTCCCGGGCAAGAACGCCCTGTGGCTCACCACCGACAAGGTCGGCAAGGGCAAGGACAAGGTCTTCCAGGTCGACCTGACGAAGTAACAGCCGCGCCCCCGCCAGCCGCCCCCGCCGACCGCGCCCCCGCAGCAAGGAAGCCGCCCCGCCAACAGCAGCGCCGCCGCCGCTCAGACCTCCGGCGGCGCCAGCGCCAGGGCCAGATCCAGCGCCGCCGCCACCCGGGCCGCCACATCCTCCGCGTACACGGCGTCCGGACGCTCGAACGCGGGGCGGCTCGGGCCGCGCAGGAACGTCACCACGCCCAGCGTCCGGCCCCGGCTGCGCAGCACGGTGCACAGGGCGTGCACCGTGCCCTCCGGCCACTGCCGGGACTCCGCCCACGACGCCGTCGCCCCGGCCGACGCGCCCGCCCGCACCGAGCCGATCCGCTCCATCGCCTGCACCGCCGGGTGCCCCTCCGCGTACCGCACCGGAATGGACCCCGCCGCCGGCAGACAGGCAGCGGGCGAGCCGGACGGCGTGGCGGCCGACCGTACGAGACGGGGCGGATCACCCAGCGCGAGATCGACCAGCGCGTGGTCGGCGAAACCGGCCAGCGCGAAATCCAGATGGACGGTCGCCGCCTCCAGCGGGTCGTCGCACTCCCCCGCCGACCGGGCCGCGCGGTGCGACTGATTCGTACGGAATCGCAGCTGGGCCGTGTCCGAGTCGGCCTGCCGCGCCTCCGTGATGTCCTGGAACAGCCAGCCCACCCCGAGCGGAACCGGCTCCTCGGCGAGCGGCGAGGCAAGCCGCAGGAAACCGCAGCGCCAGCAACGCCGGCGCTCCCCCTCCGCCGTCCGCAACGTCACCCACAGCTCGACCGGCGCGGGCGGCGCACCCTCCGCCAGCACATGCTGCAGAGCGCCCTCCAGCTCCTCCACACCCTGCGCGATCAGCTCACCCAGCGGGCGCCCGAGCAACGCCGTACGCCCCGAGCCGAGCGCCCGCGCCGCGTGCGCGTTGACGACCGCCGGACGCAGATCGACATCGACCAGGACCACACCCCAGGACGCGTCGTCCAGCAGCGCCTCACTCAGCGCGATCGACCGCTCCAGGTCGATCTGCGCGTGCACCTCGCTGAACGCGCAGTACACCCCGGCCGGCTTGCCGTCCGCCCCCCGCACGCCGGCCGACTGCGTCCGCACGAGCACCCGCCCGCCGTCCTTCGTCACCAGCGCGAACTCGTGCACCTGGCGACCCGGCGTGTCCATGGCGCCCATCAGCCGCCGCTGCACATCCTCCGCATCGGCGGTCCGCACCGCCCACCCGGCGAACCCGTGCCGCCCCACGGCCTCGGCCGCCGACCAGCCCAGAATCCGCTCGGCCTCACGATTCCAGTGGGTGACGACACCGCCCGCGTCGAACGCGCACAGCGCGGCATCCATCCCGTCGAGCAGCGCGGCAAGCAGATCGGACCCGGGCCCCTCACGCCCTTCGCGCTCCGGTTCCCGCGGCCCGACGGCATCGGCGGTCTCACTACTTCGGGAAGCACTCACCTGGCACCCCCTGCAGGTGTTCGCGTGTGCTGCACGTCGGATCATTCAACTGGAACGTGACGCAGCCCACACCACTTTCCCCAGAATAAATCGCTTGTCGGGACGCCGAACCGGTTCTTAGGCTGTGGGCACACGAGAAGGGAGGTGGTTCCGGAAATGTATGCATCCCGGACGCGTGAGGTGACTGCGGGCTAGCGCCCGTTGTCGCACCCAGTGCGGTGCCGGCGGAACCGCCGGCCAATCCCGAGCAGTCACCGACCCGTGGGCTCGCCGGTACGTCCGGCCGGCTTCTCCGTACTCGTACGGAGGGACCCGAGCCCACGGGTTCACTGCGTTCCGGGGCCTTGCGGGCCCTACGGGCAGAGGCGCTCCACGCGCCAGCCGCCCGACCCGTCCTCGACGTACCGGAGGCGGTCGTGCAGGCGGTTCTCGTGGCCCTGCCAGAACTCCATCGCCTGCGGTGCGATCCGGTAGCCGCCCCATTCCGGGGGGACCGGGACCTGTTCGTGTTCCGGGTAACGCGCCGCGAGGTCCGCGTAGCGGCGGTCGAGTTCCTCGCGGGAGGCGATCACCGCGGACTGGGCGCTCGCCCAGGCGCCGAGCTGGGAGCCGTGCGGGCGGGAGCGGAAGTACGCCGCCGTCTCGTCGCGGCCGATACGGGCCGCGGTGCCCGACACGATGACCTGGCGGGCGATCGGGTGCCAGGGGAAGAGCAGCGAGACGTGTGGGTTCGCGGCGATTTCGACGCCCTTGCGGGAGCCGTAGTTGGTGAAGAAGACGAAGCCGCGGGCGTCGTACGCCTTCAGCAGCACCGTGCGGGAGCTGGGCAGGCCGTCGGGGGTGGCGGTGGCGACGACCATCGCGTTGGGCTCGAAGAGGCCGCTGTTCACCGCCTGCTGGAACCAGCGGGAGAACTGTTCCATCGGCGCCTCGGCGAGGGAGTCCTCGCCGACGATCTCGGAGCGGTAGTGCTTGCGCATGACGGCGGGATCGAGCGGGGTGGGTTCAAGGTCCTGGTTCTCCACAGGGCCATCCTGCCGCAGGCCCCAGTCTGCCCGGCACGGAGTGCCGCTAATCCTCCCTGAACGAAATGGGGCAGTGTGCCGCACATCACCCTTCCCCGCATCAGCCGAACCCGCCAAAATCTTGGGCTGGGCCTCTGTGGCCTCCGTACATGACGGGATATCGTGCCTGCTCCACGGGCGGTTGGGTGACCACCGGCCGTACGGGGCATCACGGGGGCGACGGGTAGGACCGCGAGTCGGGCGCACACATCGTGCGCGTACGACCGGGGATCCGTACCGGCGCCGAGAGATTTCGCCACCTGTTTTGACACCCGGTGTTCACGCCGCTTGTCGCACACATCATGAGGAGCCGCCTGATGTCCGACTTCGTACCCGGCCTCGAAGGGGTCGTCGCGTTCGAGACGGAGATCGCCGAACCCGACAAGGAGGGCGGATCTCTCCGTTATCGGGGTGTAGACATCGAAGATCTGGTCGGGCACGTGTCCTTCGGGAATGTGTGGGGCCTGCTCGTCGACGGTGCGTTCAACCCCGGTCTGCCGCCCGCGGAGCCGTTCCCGATCCCGGTGCACTCCGGTGACATCCGCGTCGACGTGCAGTCGGCGCTGGCGATGCTCGCGCCGGTGTGGGGCCTGAAACCGCTGCTCGACATCGATGAGCAGACCGCGCGCGACGACCTGGCGCGCGCCGCCGTGATGGCGCTGTCGTATGTCGCGCAGTCGGCGCGCGGGCAGGGCCTGCCGATGGTGCCGCAGCGGGAGATCGACAAGGCGCAGTCGGTGGTCGAGCGGTTCATGATCCGCTGGCGCGGTGAGCCGGACCCGAAGCACGTCAAGGCCGTCGACGCGTACTGGACGTCGGCCGCCGAGCACGGGATGAACGCGTCGACGTTCACGGCCCGGGTGATCGCGTCGACGGGCGCGGACGTGGCGGCCGCGCTGTCCGGGGCCGTGGGTGCCATGTCGGGGCCGCTGCACGGTGGTGCGCCGTCCCGTGTGCTCGGGATGATCGAGGAGATCGAGCGCACGGGTGACGCGACCGCGTATGTGAAGCAGGCGCTGGACAAGGGCGAGCGGCTGATGGGCTTCGGCCACCGGGTGTACCGGGCGGAGGACCCGCGGGCGCGGGTGCTGCGGCGTACCGCGAAGGAGCTGGGGGCGCCGCGCTTCGAGGTGGCGGAGGCGCTGGAGAAGGCCGCGCTGGAGGAGCTGCACGCGCGTCGTCCGGACCGCGTGCTGGCCACGAACGTGGAGTTCTGGGCGGCGATCATGCTGGACTTCGCGGAGGTGCCGGCGCACATGTTCACGTCGATGTTCACGTGTGCGCGTACGGCGGGCTGGTCGGCGCACATCCTTGAGCAGAAGCGGACGGGGCGCCTGGTGCGGCCTTCCGCGCGGTACGTGGGCCCGGGTTCGCGGAGCCCGCAGGACATCGTCGGTTACGGCGACATCGCCGGCTGAGCGGCGGTACGAGCAGGCGGCGCCGGCCCCTTCGGGGGCGCGGCGCCGTTTCGCGTGGGCCGGGGGGCGGCTGACTGGCCCGGGCGGCCGGTTGGCCGGGGCGGCCGGTTGGCCGGGGCGGGGCCGGCTGACCGTTACGCGTGGCCGGCCGTGGCGAGCTGCTGGTCGATGAGGTCGGCGTGGTGGCGGGCGGCGGCCCTGGGGTGGGCGCGCAGCCAGCCCTTGAGTTCGTTGCGGCCGTACTCGGCGAAGAGCGGGTTGGCCGGGTCGCTGGTGACGCCGGGTGCCTGGGCCGCGTACGGGAACGGCAGGGGCTCGATACGGGCATCGAGGCGCGGGTTGTAGAAGAACGGGACCGAGTAGCGCTCGGTCGCGCCGGGCGGGCTGACGACGCGGTGGTTGGTGGCCTTGAGGTAGCCGTTGGTGGCGACTTCGAGGAGCTCGCCGAGGTTGACGACGAACGCGCCGGGGATCGGCGGGACCTCGTGGAACTCGCCGTCGGCGCGCTGGACCTGGAGGCCGCCGACCTGGTCCTGGAGGAGCAGGGTGAGGAAGCCGTAGTCCTTGTGGGCGCCGACGCCCTGGCCGTTGTCGTCCGCGCCGGTGTCCGGGGCGCTGCCCGGGTAGCGGACGAGCTTGAGGTGCAGGTGCGGGTGGCCGGCGAAGACGTCGTCGTAGAAGCCGGCCGGGGCGCCGATGGAGGTGAGCAGTTCGTGCAGCAGCCGGGCGGCGACCTCGCTGAGCCGGTCTATCCAGCCGAGGGCGGCGGCGCGCAGGACGGGGAGGCCGGCGGGCCACTGGTTGGGGCCTTCGAGCCACCAGTAGGCGGGCTCGCCGGGCCCGGGAATGTGCGGGGGCCGCTCGGCTCCGATGTCGAGCTGGTCGCGCCAGTCCGGGCTGCCGCCGGTGTGCTCGTCGCCGGTGCGGGTGTAGCCGCGGAAGTGCGGCGAGTTGATGTTGCCGATGGCGAGCCGTTCGGCCTCGGGGAGGGCGAAGAAGGCGCGCATGGCGGTCATCAGGGTGTCCGTCTCGGTCTCCGTGATGCCGTGGCCGGTCAGCTGGAAGAAGCCGACGTCGTGGGCGGCGCTGTGGAGCTGGGCGTGCAGGAGGGCCCGCGCCTGAGGGCCGCGGTCGGCGGCGGAGAGGTCGATGACGGGGAGCTGCAGGTACGACATGGGTGCATCCGCGGAGTGTGTGGGCCCGGTCGCGTATCGCCGTGTGTGCCGGGTACGTGCGCCGCGGCGGCAGCCTGGGTGGGGCGGTGCGCGCCGGTGACCGGGCGGGGTGGAGAGGGGGGCGGGTTCAGGCGGAGCGCCGACAGCCCATGCTCGTGACGCGGACGTAGTCCACGTGGCGGCGTCGTACGAGCGAAAGCATGCGCCCAGGGTACGCCGACCGGGGCGGGAGGGAAGTGACGGTGCTCACACCTCTCCGAGGGCGGTGTCCAGGAGCCGGGCCCACTGGGCGACGACTCGTGCGCGGCGGGCGGTGTCGTCGGTGAGGACGTTGGCGAGGCCGAGGCCGCGGGCCATGTCGAGGAGGCCCTGGACGATTTCGCGGACGCCGGGGACGGATTCGTCGGCGCGGAGGAGTTCGACGGCGATGCGGTGGGTTTCGCGGCCGACCCGGGTTTCGAGTTCGGTGACGCGGGGGCGCAGCTGGTCCTCGTTGGACGCGGCGACCCAGAGCTGGAGTGCGGCCCGGAACAGCGGGCCGGTGTAGAGGTCGACGAGGGCGCCGACGACGGCTTCCCGGTCCTGTACGGGCAGGGCGCGCAGGGCGGTGGAGCGTTCCTCGGCGACATACTCGACGGCGGCGGTGAACAGGTCCTCGCGGGTGGGGAAGTGGTGCTGGGCGGCGCCGCGGGAGACGCCGGCCCGTTCGGCGACGACGGAGACGGTGGAGCCGGCCCAGCCGTGTTCGGCGAGGCAGGCGACGGCGGCTTCGAGGAGGCGCTGCCGGGTGGCGCGGCTGCGGTCCTGCTTGGGTGCGGTCACCGTGCCCATGCGGGGTCCCGGCGCTGGAGGAAGGCGGTCATGCCCTCGCGGGCCTCGTCGGAGGCGAAGAGGCGGGCGGAGAGGGCGGCGAGGTCGTCGGTGTCGCGGTCGAAGGCGCGCAGCACCTCGGCGGTGAGCAGGCGCTTGGACTCGGCGAGGCCTTGTGGGGACGCGGCACGCAGTGCGTCCAGTACGGGGGCGAGGGCGGCGTCGGGGTCGTCCGCGGCGAGGGTGAGGAGTCCGATGCGGGCGGCTTCGGGGGCGTCGAAGCGCTCGGCGGTGAGGTAGTAGCGGGCGGCGGCGCGGGGATCGAGCCGGGGCAGCAGCGGCAGCGAGATCACGGCGGGGGCGAGGCCGAGCCGGGCCTCGGTGAAGGCGAAGCTCGCGCCGGGCCCGGCGACGGATATGTCGCAGGCGCCGAGCAGCCCGAGCCCGCCGGCCCGCACATGCCCGGTGACCCGGGCGACGACGGGCTTGGGCATCTCGACGATGGCACGCATGAGCCGCACGAGCCCATGCACGGCGGACCCGCCGGTGGCGGCGGAGCCGCCGGTGCCGCTGGTGGCGGCGCTCGCCGCCCCGCTGGGGCTGCCCGCAGGGCCAGGGGACCCCGGGGCGGCGTGGGCTGCGGCGGAGCCGCCCGCCACGCCGGGGGCGGCGGGGCCGAAGGCGCCCCCGCCGTCGCGGCCCGCGGCGCCGTGGCCCGTGGCGGCGGTGGCGCCGGTGGGGGCGGTGGCGGCCCCGCCCGGGCTGCCCGCGCCGGGGCCGCCCGCCGCGCCGGAGGCCGTGGCACCCGTGGTCGGCCGGCCCGCAGGGCCGTCGGCGGGCGGGGTCGTGGCTTCCTTCAGGTCTGCTCCTGCGCAGAACGTTCCGCCCGTGTGGGTCAGGACCACCGCCCGGACCGCCGGGTCCTTCGCGCACGCCGACAGGGCTTCGGCCAGTTCCGCGACCAGGGCCATGGAGAGTGCGTTGCGGTTCGCCGGCGAGTCCAGGGTGAGTGTGGTGATGCCGCGTTCGTGCACGGTTCGTACGAGCGTCATGCGCTGTCGGTGCTCCTTTCCCTCTCCCTCGCGCGCAGTTCGCGCCTGAGGATCTTGCCGGACGCCGCGCGCGGCACCTGGGTGGTGAATTCGACGCGGCGGACCTTCTTGTGCGGGGCGACGCGTTCCGCGACGTACGCCGTGACGTCCTCCTCGGTCAGCCCGGCCGCGCCCGCCTGGCGGACCACGTACGCCTTCGGGATCTCGTTGCCCTCCGCGTCGTACACGCCGATGACCGCCGCGTCCGCTATGCCCTCGTGGGTGAGGAGGAGTGCTTCGAGGTCCGCCGGGGCGACCTGGTACCCCTTGTATTTGATCAGTTCCTTGACCCGGTCGACCACGAAGAGCCAGCCGTCCTCGTCCACCCGCCCGACGTCGCCGGTGTGCACCCACCCCTCCGGGTCGATCATCGCCGCGGTCTCGTCCGGGCGGCCGAGGTAGCCCTTCATCACCTGCGGGCCGCGGATGGCGACCTCGCCCTCCTCGCCGGCGCCGAGTTCCTTGCCCGGCTCGGTGAGGGACAGGATCCGCATCTCGGTGTTCGGCAGCAGCTTGCCGACCGCGCCGGGCGGCGAGCCGGGCACGTCCAGCGGCGTGACGTGCGTACCGGGCGAGAGCTCCGTCATCCCGTACGCCTGCATGACCGGCGGCAGGCCGAGCCGGCGCGAGCAGGCCTGGGCGAGGGCGGCGTCCAGCGGGGCGGCGGCGCTGACGATGTACTTCAGCGAGGACAGGTCGTGTCCGGCGACCGCGGGGTGCTTGGCGAGCGCGAGGACGATCGGCGGGGCGACGTACAGGCCGGTGATGCGGTGCTGCTCGATCGCCGACAGGAACTGGTCGAGGTCGAAGCGGGGCAGGACGACGACGGTCGCGCCGTGCCGCAGGGGCGCGTTCATCAGGGCGGTGAGCCCGTAGATGTGGAAGAAGGGCAGGACGGCGAGGATCCGGTCGCCGGGGCCCATCGGCAGGAGCGGGTGGAGCTGGGCGAGGTTGGTGGCGATGCTGCGGTGGGTGAGCATCACGCCCTTGGGGCTCGCGGTGGTGCCCGAGGAGTAGGGCAGGGCCGCCACGTCCTCGCCGGGGTCGAAGGTGATCTCGGGTGCGGGGGCGGTCGTCGCGAGCATGTCGCGGACGGACCGGTGGCCGTCCGCGCGGTCGCAGACGAAGATCTCGTCCACCCCGCCGGCCAGTTCCGCGGCCCGGCGGGCCACGTCGAGCAGCGGGGAGACGGTCACGATCCAGCGGGTCGCCGAGTCCCGCAGCTGTTTGGCGAACTCCTCCGGGGTGGACAGCGGGTGGACGGTGGTGACGGACGCGCCGGCCCGCGTCGCGCCGTAGAAGACGGCCGGGTAGGCGATCGTGTTGGGGCTGTGCAGGGCGAGTACGTCGCCCTTGCGCAGCCCCGACTCGGCGAGCCCGGCGGCGATCTTGCGGGTGTGGGTGTCCAGTTGGGCGTACGTGAGGGTGGCGCCGTCGATGCCGTCGACGAGGGCGACGGTGTCGCCGTACTCTGCGGCCCGGCCGAGTACCGCGTCGTGGATGGGCAGATCGACGACCGGCACTGCTGCGTACTCGCTGTGGAACACCATGACTACGGTCCCTTCGACGGCCGGCGCATTGCTCGGGGGCCCAGAATCCCTCGCACTAGTACGACTTGGGGAGACCCAGGGACTGGTGCGAGACGAAGTTCAGGATCATCTCCCTGCTGACGGGTGCGATCCGGGCGACGCGGGCGGCGGTGATGAGGGAGGCGAGGCCGTACTCGCGGGTGAGGCCGTTGCCGCCGAGCGTGTGTACGGACTGGTCGACGGCCCGCACGCAGGCCTCGGCGGCCGCGTACTTGGCCATGTTGGCCGCCTCGCCCGCGCCGAGGTCGTCGCCCGCGTCGTACAGGTGGGCGGCCTTCTGCATCATCAGCCGGGCGAGTTCGAGCTCGATGTGCGCCTGGGCGAGGGGGTGGGCGATGGCCTGGTGCCCGCCGATGGGCTGCTTCCAGACCTCGCGGGTCTTGGCGTACTCGACGGCCCGGGCGACGGCGTACCGGCCCATGCCGAGGGCGAACGCGGCGGTCATGATGCGTTCGGGGTTGAGGCCGGCGAAGAGCTGGAGGAGGCCGGCGTCCTCCTCGCCGACGAGTGCGTCGGCGGGCAGCCGGACGTCGTCGAGGACGAGCTCGAACTGCTTCTCGGCGGCGGCCAGTTCCATGTCGATCTGGGAGCGGCTGAAGCCGGGGGTGTCGCGGGGGACGATGAACAGGCAGGGCTTGAGGCGTCCGGTGCGGGCGTCTTCGGTGCGGCCGACGATGAGGGTCGCGTCCGCGATGTCGACGCCGGAGATGAAGACCTTGCGGCCGGTGAGCAGCCAGCCGTCGCCGTCGCGGCGGGCGGTGGTGGTGATGCGGTGGGAGTTGGAGCCGGCGTCGGGCTCGGTGATGCCGAAGGCCATGGTGAGGCTGCCGTCGGCGAGCCCCGGCAGCCACTGCCGCTTCTGCTGTTCGGTGCCGAAGCGGGCGATGACCGTGCCGCAGATCGCGGGCGAGACGACCATCATGAGCAGCGGGCAGCCGGCGGCGCCCAGCTCCTCCAGCACGATGGAGAGTTCGGCGATGCCGCCGCCTCCGCCGCCGTACTCCTCGGGGAGGTTGACGCCGAGGTAGCCGAGCTTGGCGGCCTCGGCCCACAGCTCGTCGGGGCGGCCTCCGTCGCGTACAAGGCGGGTGAGGTAGTCGCGTCCGTAGCGCCGGCCGAGGGCGGCGACGGCGGCGCGCAGGGCCTGGTGCTCTTCGGTTTCGAGGACGGTGCCGGCGGTTCGGGCTGTGCTCATGACTGCGGTTCCTCCTGTACGACGGCGAGCAGGGCACCGACCTCGACCTGACGGCCGGGGGCGGCGTGGAGCGCGGTGAGCGTGCCGGAGGCGGGAGCGGTGATGCGGTGCTCCATCTTCATGGCCTCCAGCCACAGCAGGGGCTGCCCGGCGGTGACACGGTCGCCGGGCGCGAGCCCGTCGGCGACCCTGACGACGGTGCCGGGCATGGGCGCGAGCAGGGACCCGGGTTCGGTCCGTTCCCGCGGGTCGGGGAAGCGGGGCAGGGGGGTGAGGGCGGCGTGGGCGCCGTAGGCGCCGGGGGCCGTGTGGGTAACGGGGGCGCCGGGGGTGGTGTCGACGTACACGGTGGACGTGCGGTGCGTGGTGCCGGCTTTCGCGGTACTGCCGTGCGCGGTTGCGGGGTACGCGGCGATGTCGAAATGCCGGAGCACGCCGCCCACTTCGAGCGTGACGCGGGTCGGCTGCGCCTCGACGAGCCGTACGCCGGGGAATCCGGCGGCGTCCAGCCCGTCACGGGTCAGCCGGTAGCGGACCTCGTGCTCGGTGCCGTCGGGCTCGGCGCGGTAGCGCTTGACCTGCGGCTGGGAGGGGACGTTGCGCCAGCCGCCGATACGGGCGGGGAGCGAGGCGCGCGGCTGGGCGGCGTCCGCGAGGGCGGCGGCAAGCGCGGCAAGGGGCAGCGCGTGAGCCTGCGGCTCGGCCGGGGCGGTGACCGGGACGGTGGCCGTGCCCTGCGCCCCGGCGCCCTGCGGCGCGGGCTGAGCCTGCGCCCCGGATCGGGCCTGCGGCCCGGGCAGGCTCGCCGCCGTGACCGGGGGGCGCCCCTCGGCCGGGTCCGTGGCCTGCGTCTGCGGCTCGGCCTGGGCTGGGGGCTGCGGCTTGCCCGGGCCCGTCGATTGCAGCGGGGGCTGCGACGTGGGCTTCGACTGTGCGGGGCCGGCCGGTGAGGATGGTGCAGCGGTTCCGGTCAGCGTCGGCAGGTGGCGGGCGTAGAAGCCCGTATCGAGGCGTGCGGCCGCGAAGTCCGGGTGGCGCAGTGAGCGTACGAGCAGGTCGCGGTTGGTGACCGGGCCGTGGATGCGGGCCCGGTCCAGCGCGTCGGCCAGTTTCCGGACCGCCTCGGCGCGGGTGGGCGCCCAGGCGATGACCTTGGCCAGCATGGGGTCGTAGTGCACGCCGATGACGTCACCGTCTGCGTACCCGGCGTCGAGCCGTAGCCCGTGACCGGCAGTCCCCGGCATCGCAGTACCCGGCACCGACAGGTGGTGCAGCAGGCCGGTCTGCGGCTGCCAGTCGCGGGCCGGGTCCTCCGCGTACAGCCGGGCCTCCACCGCGTGGCCCGACGCGCCGGGCGGGGCCGGCGGCAGCGGCGCGCCCTCCGCGATGCGGAGCTGGAGGGCGACCAGATCCAGCCCGAACACCGCCTCCGTCACCGGATGTTCGACCTGGAGGCGGGTGTTCATCTCCAGGAAGTACGGGCGGCCGTCCTCCGCGACCAGGAACTCGACCGTCCCCGCGCCCCGGTAGCCGATCGCCCGCGCCGCCTCCACTGCCGACGCGTGGAGGGACGCCCGGAGTTCGTCGGGCAGCCCCGGCGCCGGGGCCTCCTCGATGACCTTCTGGTGCCGGCGCTGGAGGGAGCAGTCGCGCGTGCCGAGCGCCCACACCGTGCCGTGCGCGTCCGCGAGGATCTGCACCTCGACGTGCCGGCCGCGTTCGACGTACGGCTCGGCGAACACCTCACCGTCGCCGAAGGCCGACCTCGCCTCGGCCGACGCGGCGGTCAGTTCACCGTCCAGGGAGGCGAGGTCGCGTACGACCCGCATGCCGCGCCCGCCGCCGCCCGCCGCCGCCTTGAGCAGGAGCGGGAGGTCCGCCTCGGTGGCCTTCACCTGGTCCACCGGGGCCAGCAGGGGGACCCCGGCCGCCGCCATGAGTTCCTTGGCGCGGGTCTTCGAGGCCATGGCCTCGATCGCTTCCGGCGGCGGGCCGACCCAGACCAGCCCCGCGTCCCGTACCGAGCGCGCGAACTCCGCGTTCTCGGACAGGAAGCCGTACCCGGGGTGGACCGCGTCCGCGCCCGCCGCGAGCGCCGCCTTGACGATCAGATCACCGCGCAGATACGTGTCGGCGGGCGCGGCGCCGGGCAGCCGTACCGCCGCGTCCGCCTCGCGTACGTGCAGCGCGCCCGCGTCCGCGTCGGAGTACACGGCGACGGTGGCCAGGCCCAGCGCGCGGCAGGTGCGGAAGACCCGGCAGGCGATCTCGCCCCGGTTGGCGACCAGAACAGAGCCGATCATTGCGGTGGTCTCGGTGGTCATTTCCGCCTCACATCCGGAAGACGCCGAAGCCGCCACGCGCGCCCTCCACCGGCGCGTTGTGGAGGGCCGACAGGCACAGGCCGAGCACGGTGCGGGTGTCGCGCGGGTCGATGACCCCGTCGTCGTACAACCGTCCGGACAGGAACATCGGCAGGGACTCGGACTCGATCTGCTGCTCGACCATGGCGCGCAGCGCCGCGTCGGCCTCGTCGTCGTACGGCTGCCCCTTGGCCGTCGCCGAGGCCCGGGCCACGATCGACAGCACGCCCGCCAGCTGCTGCGGCCCCATGACCGCCGACTTGGCGCTGGGCCAGGCGAAGAGGAAGCGCGGGTCGTACGCGCGGCCGCACATGCCGTAGTGGCCGGCTCCGTACGACGCGCCCATCAGGACGGACAGGTGCGGGACCTTCGAGTTTGACACCGCGTTGATCATCATCGCGCCGTGCTTGATGATGCCGCCCTGCTCGTACTCCTTGCCGACCATGTAGCCGGTGGTGTTGTGCAGGAAGAGCAGCGGGATGTCGCGCTGGTTCGCCAACTGGATGAACTGGGCGGCCTTCTGGGACTCGGCGGAGAAGAGCACGCCCTGCGCGTTGGCGAGGATGCCCACCGGATAGCCGTGCAGCCGCGCCCAGCCGGTGGCCAGGCTCGTCCCGTACAGCGGCTTGAACTCGTCGAAGTCCGAGCCGTCGACGATCCGTGCGATGACCTCGCGGGGGTCGAAGGGGGTCTTCAGGTCGCCGGGGACGATGCCGAGGAGTTCGTCCTCGTCGTACCTGGGCGGCTCGGCGGGACCCGGATCGGGCTGCGCCTTGCGCCAGTTGAGGCGGGCGACGACGCGCCGCGCCTGGCGCAGCGCGTCCTCCTCGTCGAGGGCGAAGTAGTCGGCGAGGCCGGAGGTGCGGGCGTGCATCTCGGCGCCGCCGAGGGACTCGTCGTCGCTCTCCTCGCCCGTGGCCATCTTCACCAGTGGCGGGCCGCCGAGGAAGACCTTCGAGCGCTCCTTGATCATGACGGTGTGGTCGGACATGCCGGGGACGTATGCCCCGCCCGCCGTCGAGTTGCCGAAGACGACCGCGATGGTCGGGATGCCGGCCGCCGAGAGACGGGTGAGGTCGCGGAAGAGCGCCCCGCCGGGGATGAAGATCTCCTTCTGGGAGGGGAGATCGGCGCCGCCGGACTCGACCAGGCTGATGCAGGGCAGCCGGTTGGCGTAGGCGATCTCGTTGGCGCGCAGCGCCTTCTTCAGGGTCCAGGGGTTGCTGGCGCCGCCGCGTACGGTCGGGTCGTTGGCGGTGATCAGGCATTCGACACCCTCGACGGTGCCGATGCCGGTGACCATCGACGCGCCGACTGTGTACTCGGGGGAGGCACTGCCCCAGGCGGCGAGCGGCGACAGCTCCAGGAACGGTGTGTCGGGGTCGAGCAGGAGCTCGATGCGCTCGCGGGCGAGCAGCTTGCCGCGGGCGCGGTGCCGGGCGGTGTACTTCTCGCCGCCGCCGGCGAGCGCCTTGGCGTGCTCGGCGCCGAGGTCGGTGAGCTTGTGCAGCATGGCGGCGCGGTGGTCGGCGTATTCGGCTCCGCCGACGTCCAGCGCGGATGCGATCACGGTCACCGGGCCACCTCCGGTGCGGCTAGGGCCTCCACGCGTACGTTCCGCACGCTCACAGCAGTACCTCCGGTACGTCGATGTGGCGGGCCCGGAGCCACTCGCCCAGACCCTTCGCCTGGGGGTCGAACCGGTGCTGCGCCGCGACCCCCTCGCCCAGCAGCCCGTCCACCACGAAGTTCAGCGCCCGCAGGTTCGGCAGCGGCTCGCGCGTGACGGCCAGGTCCCGGGTCTCCGGCAGCAGTTCGCGGAGCCGCTCGGTGGTCAGCGTGTGGGCGAGCCAGCGCCACGCGTCGTCGGTGCGCGCCCACACGCCGACGTTCGCGCTGCCGCCCTTGTCGCCGCTGCGCGCGCCGGCCACCAGCCCGAGCGGCACCCGCCGCACCGGTCCCGGCGGCAGCGGCTCGGGCAGCGGAGGCTGCGGGGCGGGCTCCAGTACCCGCGTACGGGCCGGGGCCGGGACCTCCACCCGCCGCCCGTCCGGGAGCACCGCCGTGTGCGGGACCTCCGACGCGTCGACGTACGCCACCTCGAACACTCCGTACGGCGCGCCCTTCCCCGGCGGCGCGGTGACGTGGAAGCCGGGGTAACTGCCCAGCGCCAGTTCGACCGCGGCGCCGCTCAGGGCGCGCCCGACCGCGTCCGGGTCGGCGTCGCGTACCACCAGCCGCAGCAGCGCGCTCGCCGTCTCCTCGGTGCCGGCGTCGGGCCGGTCGGTACGGGCCAGCTCCCAGCGGAACTCCGCCGGCCGCCGTTTCGCGCGCCCGAGGGCGTCCTCCAGCTGGCCGCGCACCAAGGCCGCCTTGGCGTCGATGTCCAGCCCGGTGAGCACGAACACCACCTCGTTGCGCCAGCCGCCGATCCGGGTGAGCCCGGCCTTGAGGGTGGGCGGCGGGGCCTCGCCCCGTACGCCGCTGATCCGTACCCGGTCGGGCCCGGCCTGGGTCAGGCGTACGGAGTCGAGCCGTGCCGTGACATCGGGGCCGGCGTACCGGGCGCCCGCCGTCTCGTACAGCAGCTGCGCGGTGACCGTTCCGACGTTGACGACGCCGCCCGTACCGTCGTGCTTGGTGATGACCGAGGAGCCGTCGGCGTGGATCTCGGCGACCGGGAAGCCGGGGCGGCGGACGTCGTGGCCGGGGTCCGCGAAGAAGGCGTAGTTGCCGCCGGTCGCCTGGGTTCCGCACTCCAGCACGTGCCCGGCCACGACGGCCCCGGCGAGCTGGTCGAGGTCGTCCGGGCCCCAGCCGAAGTGCGCGGCCGCGGGCCCGGTGACGAGGGCGGCGTCCGTCACCCGCCCGGTCACCACCACATCGGCGCCGGCCCGCAGGCACGCGGTGATGCCGGCTCCGCCGAGGTACGCGTTGGCGGTCAGCACACCGTCCGGTACGGGGAGGCCGTCGCCCTCCACATGCGCGACGGCCACCGGGACGCCCACCCGGTGGGCGAGCTCCCGTACGGCGTCGGCGAGGCCGGCCGGGTTCAGCCCGCCCGCGTTGGCGACGATCTTCACCCCGCGGTCGTGCGCGAGCCCGAGGCCTTCTTCGAGCTGCCGCAGGAAGGTCTTCGCGTATCCGAGGCGGGGGTCCTTCAGCCGGTCCCGGCCGAGGATGAGCATGGTCAGCTCGGCGAGGTAGTCGCCGGTGAGGACGTCGAGGGGGCCGCCGGTGAGCATCTCCCGTACGGCCTCGAAGCGGTCGCCGTAGAACCCGGAGGCGTTCCCAACCCGCAGCACGCCGACACCGGGCGCGCCCGCGCGTGCGGTGCCCGCACGGGGCATGCCGGCGCCGGGGTTGCCTGCGCCGGGCGAGGCCGCGCCGGGGCCCGGCGCAATGGGCACGCCCGCGCCGGGGGTGCCCGTGCCTGGGGTGCCGGCACGGGGCTTGCCGGCGCCGGGGGCGCCTGCGCCGCGTGCGGCCGCGCCCGGGGTGCCCGTGCCCGGCCCGCCGCTCCCACCGGGGGCGCCCGCGCCGGGCCCCCGCGTGCCCGCGCTCACGCGTCGCTCTTCGGCGGGCGGCCCGGGCCCGCCGGTCCGGCGAAGGCCTGGGCGATGTCCAGCCAGTGGTCCGCGTCCAGGCCCTTCGCCCGTACGGCCACGTCGTCGCGGTGCGCCCGCTGGGTTACCAGCAGGCAGAAGTCCAGCGCGGTCCCGGTCACCCGCTGCGCGGCGTCCCGCGGGCCGTACGTCCAGAGGTCTCCGCCGGGGCCGGTGAGCTCCACCCGGAACTCCTCGGCGGGCGGCTCCTCGCCCCGTACGAAGTACGCGTAGTCGCGGGCCCGGACCC
Source organism: Streptomyces mabaensis (assembly GCF_053763515.1). Lineage (NCBI taxonomy): Bacteria > Bacillati > Actinomycetota > Actinomycetes > Kitasatosporales > Streptomycetaceae > Streptomyces > Streptomyces mabaensis. The sequence continues at coordinate 11,841 of NZ_JBSOPZ010000021.1, read as the reverse complement.
CGATCCGCACCACATGCCGCAGCCGGTCGGCAGGGGCGCGGCGCACGCCGAGCGCATCCGCGATGTCCTGACCGTGCGCCCAGGTCTCCATGAGCCGCCCGGTCGCCATGGAGGCCGCACTCATGGCCGGCCCGTACCAGGGGAACCGCTGCGCCGGCGGGGCGGCGCGCAGCGCGCGCTGCAACTCCTCGCGGCCGGCCCGCCAGCGGGCCAGCAGCTCGGCGGGAGGCAGTACGGCGCCCGCCTCGGCGCCCTCGTCGACGAACGAGTCGGGGTTGGCAAGGGCCTGCCCGACCATGTCCGCGAACCGGTCGGCGTCGGTGACGGCGAGCAGCGCCGCCTCGTCCGTCCAGGCGAGGTGGGCGATCTGGTGGGCGATGGTCCAGCCCGCGGCGGGGGTGCCACGCGCCCAGTCGTCGGTACTCAACTCCCGTACGAGACGGTCGAGTTCATCCCCTTCGCTGCGCAGATCGTCGAGCACGGCGGACGGATCGGACACGGTGCGCTCCCCTCGGGGTACCACGGCGTGGACGGCAGCCTGGCAGCGCGAAGAGAAACAAGCAAGCGTGCTTGCATTATTTGTTGTCACTCATTCAGGAGGGCCTCCGGCGAGAGCTTCCTCGTCTGCGACCGGACCGCACCCATGCTGGCCGCGATGACCAGCGCGATCGCCAACGCGTCGATGAGCGCCAGCGCTTGGTGCAGGATCAGGAATCCGGCGCTCGCCGCGATGGCCGGTTCCAGGCTCATCAGTACGGCGAAGGTGGGAGCCGGAAGCCGTCGCAGCGCGAGCAGTTCCAGGGTGTACGGAAGGACGGACGACAGCACCGCGACCGCGAGCCCCAGGGCCAGCGTGCCCGGCACCAGCAGCTTCCCGCCCGCATCCGCGATACCGATCGGCAGGCTGAGCACCGCCGCGACCACCATCGCGAGCGCGAGCCCGTCGGCCTGGGGGAAGCGCCGGCCGGTCCTGGCGCTGAACACGATGTACGCCGCCCACATGACCCCGGCCCCCAGCGCGAACGCCGCGCCCACCGGATCCAGGCCGCCGAAGCCGCCCGCGCCCAGCAGGGCCACGCCCGCGAGCGCCAGCCCGGCCCAGAGCAGGTTCAGCAGCCGTCTGGACACGATCACGGACAGCGCGAGCGGGCCGAGCACCTCCAGGGTGACGGCCGCGCCCAGCGGAATCCGGTCGACGGCCTGGTAGAAGAGGCCGTTCATGCCGGCCATCGCCACACCGAACGCGAACACCGTGCCCCAGTCGGACCGCGAGTGCCCGCGCAGTTTCGGCCGGCACACGACGAGCAGCACCAGCGCCGCGGCTGCGAGCCGCAGCGCCACCACGCCGGCCGCCCCGGCCCGCGGCATGAGCAGCACCGCGATGGCCGCGCCGAACTGCACGGACACCCCGGCGGCGACCACCAGGGCCACCGGCCCGAGGCGCGTGGCGCGCGACGGGCCGCTGCCGGACGGGCGGCTGCCTCGGGACGGCCCGCCGCCGGAGTGGGCTGCGGGGGTGCCGGGGGCGTCGGGGGCAGGGCTGACCGGGGTTCCGGGCGTGGTCGGGGTGGCCGAACGGGCGGACTTGCTCATCTCTCCACAGTAAGGGCTCCTAGGGACTGCTCTCCCTTACAAACTGTCCACCTGCCGACCGTCGCCCCACCGTCCCGCACGGTCCGCCAGCCCCTCCGCCAGCACTTCCGCCAGGTGTTTCGCCCGGCGGTCCGCCAGGTGGGCCAGTTGCGTGCGGCAGGAGTAGCCGTCCGCCAGGACCTCCGTTCCCTCCCCCGCCGCCCGTACCGCAGGCAGCAGTTGCTCCTCCGCGCACGCCACCGACACCTCGTAGTGGCCGCCCCCTCGCTCGAAGCCGAAGTTCCCGGCGAGCCCGCAGCAGCCGCCGCTGAGTTCGCCCGCGAGACCCGCCCGCTCGCGCAGCCTCCGCTCCGCCGCGTCGCCCAGCACGGCGTGCTGGTGGCAGTGGGTCTGGCCGGCCACCGCCCGGCCGATGACGGGTGGCTGCCACTCGGGCGCGTACTCCTCCAGTACCTGCGCGAAGGTCCGCACCCGGTCCGCCAGCCGCCGCGCGCGCGGGTCGTCGGCGAGCAGCTCCGGCAGGTCGGTCTTCAGCGCGGCGGCGCAGCTCGGCTCGAGTACGACGACGGGTACGGGGCCGGAGCCAGAGACGGGTCCGCCCGGCGTCGCAGGGCCTCCCGCCGGCTCCAGCGCGTCCAGCGTGCGGCGCATGACCGCGCGGGCCCGGTCGAGCTGCCCGGTGGAGACGTACGTCAGCCCGCAGCAGACCCGCCCCGCCGGCAGCTCCGTACGCAGCCCCGCGTCCGCCAGCACCGCCACCGCCGCGCGGCCCACGCCCGGGCTCAGGTAGTTGGTGAACGTGTCCGGCCACAGCACCACCGGCCGCCCCGCCCCGGCCGCCGGCTCGCCCCGCTGCTGCCACCACCACCGGCTGAACGGCACCCGTGCCACCTCCGGAATGCGCCGCTCCGGCGCGATCCCGCCGACCCGCTTGGCAAGCGCGGCCAACGGCCCCACCCGCCCCGCGGCGTTGAGCACCGGCGCGAGCCGCAGCACGGCGGCCGCCCGCAGCCACTGCGGCAGCCTGCCCATCGAATAGTGGGCGGCTGGCCGCAGCCGGCCCGCGTAGTGGTGGTGCAGGAACTCCGCCTTGTACGTGGCCATGTCCACGCCCACCGGGCAGTCGCTGCGGCACCCCTTGCAGGACAGGCACAGATCCAGCGCGTCGCGCACCTCCGCCGAGCGCCAGCCGTCCGTCACGACCTCGCCCGCGAGCATCTCGTGCAGCAGCCGCGCGCGGCCGCGGGTGGAATGCCGCTCCTCCTCCGTCGCGCGGAAGGACGGACACATGACCCCCGAACCCGAACCCGCACCCGCGGTCGCGGTCGCGGTCGCGGTCGTACGGCACTTTGCGACGCCCACACACCGCCGTACCGCCGCCGTGAAGTCCCCGCCGTCCGGGCCGTCCTCCGGGTAGCCGAACGCGACCTCCACCGGCCGCTTCGGCAGCACCGCGAAGCGCAGGTTCTCGTCCAGCCGCGCGGGCCGGGCGAGCACGCCGGGATTCATCCCGCCCGCCGGGTCCCACACGTCCTTGAACGCGCCGAACAGCCGGACGACCTCCTCGCCGTACATCTTCGGCAGCAACTCGGCGCGCGCCTGCCCGTCGCCGTGCTCGCCCGACAGCGAACCCCCGTGCGCGACGACGAGCTCCGCCACCTCCTCCGAGAACCGGCGGAACCGCGCCACGCCCGCCGCGGTCAGCAGATCGAAGTCGATACGCACATGGATACAGCCGTCGCCGAAGTGCCCGTACGGCGTGCCGCGCAGCCCGTGCGCGGCCAGCAGCCCCCGGAACTCCCGCAGGTACGCGCCGAGCCGGGCCGGTGGCACGGCGCAGTCCTCCCACCCCGGCCAGGCCTCGCTGCCGTCCGCCATCCGGGTCGCGGTCCCGGCGGCGTCCTCCCGTACCCGCCAGAGGGCCCGCTGCGCCGCCGGGTCCGTGACCACCGTCCCCTTCAGCGCGTCGGCCGCCCGCACCAGTGCGGTGGCGCGCGCCCGTGCCTCGTCCGGGGAGGCGCCGCCCATCTCGACGAACAGCCAGGCGCCCCCGCGCGGCAGCCCGCCCGGATCCGGCACCAGGTCCTGGGCCATGCCCTCCACGGTCAGCGGCCCGTGGCGCAGCAGCCCGGCGGCCGCGTCCGCCGCCGCGCTCTCGTCGGCGTAACCGAGTACGGCGAGCGCCCGCGCGCGCGGCGCTTCCACCAGGCGTACGACGGCCTCGTTCACCACCCCGAGCGTGCCCTCGCTGCCGCAGAACGCGCGGGCCAGACCGACGCCCCGCTCCGGCAGCAGCGCGTCCATCGCGTACCCGGAGATCCGCCGCGGCAGCCCGGCGGGGAAGCCGGTGCGCAGCAGCGCCAGGTTCCCGTCCACCAGCTCGCGCAGTCCCGCGGGCGCGTCCGCCCAGCCCTGCCCGAGCCGGAGCGAGGTCCCGCCGTACGTGATGACGGACAGCTCGCGCACGTTGTCGGCGGTCGTCCCCCACGCCACGGAATGCGAGCCGCACGAGTTGTTGGCGATCATCCCGCCGAGGGTGCAGCGGCCGTGCGTGGACGGATCGGGCCCGAAGGTCAGCCCGTACGGGCGTACGGCGTCCCGCAGCACGTCCAGCACCACCCCCGGCTGGACCACGGCCGTCCGGCTCTCCGGGTCGACCGACACGACGGACCGCATGTGGCGGGTGAAGTCGAGGACGACACCGGTGCCCGTCGCCTGCCCGGCGATGCTGGTCCCGCCGCCGCGCGGCACGACCGGCACTCCGGCCTCCCGGCACACGCTGAGCGCTGCCGCGACGTCCTGCGCGTCGCGTGGCGCGACGACGCCGAGCGGTACGCGCCGGTAGTTGGAGGCGTCCATGGTCATCAGGGCCCGTCCGCCGGCCCCGAAGTCCACGTCGCCGCGCACCACCGCCCGCAGCCCGGCGGCCAGCGCGCGCACGTCCTCCGGCGCCGGTGCTGGTTGCGGTTGTGCGCTTCCGCCCGCCGTGTTCGCCATGGCCCCAGCCTGCCCACTTCCGCCTCACCGCTGCCAGGCCATGGGGTCGCCGCGTCTCATCCGGTGGACGTCCGGCGGAAGCGCGAGCGGGGACGGACTAGGCTGCGACCGTGGCTGAGATCCAGATTCCCGCTGACATCAAGCCCGCCGACGGCCGTTTCGGCGCGGGCCCCTCCAAGGTGCGTACGGAGGCGCTGGACGCCCTGGCCGCCACCGGCGCCTCCCTCCTCGGTACCTCCCACCGCCAGGCCCCGGTCAAGAACCTGGTCGGCAAGGTGCGCCAGGGCGTGCGCGACCTCTTCTCCCTCCCCGAGGGGTACGAGGTGATCCTGGGCAACGGCGGCTCCACCGCCTTCTGGGACATCGCGACGCACGGGCTCATCGAGCAGAAGTCGCAGCACCTCGCCTTCGGTGAGTTCTCCTCCAAGTTCGCCAAGGCGGCCAAGCTCGCACCGTGGCTGTCCGAGCCGACCGTGATCTCCTCCGACCCGGGCACGCACCCGGACCCGCGGGCCGAATCGGGCGTGGACGTCTACGCGTACACGCACAACGAGACCTCGACGGGTGTTGCCGCCCCCATCAAGCGGGTGCAGGGCGCCGACGCCGGCTCCCTCGTCCTGGTGGACGCGACCTCCGGCGCCGGCGGTCTGCCGGTCGACATCACCGAGTCGGACGTCTACTACTTCGCCCCGCAGAAGTCCTTCGCGGCGGACGGCGGCCTGTGGCTCGCGGCGTTCTCGCCCGCGGCGCTGGAGCGCGCGGCCCGGATCCACGCGTCCGGCCGGCACATCCCGGAGTTCTTCTCGCTGCCGACGGCGATCGACAACTCCCTGAAGAACCAGACCTACAACACCCCGGCGCTGGCGACCCTCTTCCTGCTCAACGAGCAGCTGGAGTGGATCAACGGCCAGGGCGGCCTGGACTGGGCGGTACGCCGCACGGCGACGTCCTCGCGCACGCTGTACGGCTGGGCGGAGGAGTCCAAGTACGCGACCCCGTTCGTGTCGGACCCGGCGAAGCGCTCGCAGGTCATCGGCACGATCGACTTCGCGGACGAGGTCGACGCCGCTGCGGTGGCGAAGGTGCTGCGCGCGAACGGCATCGTGGACACGGACCCGTACCGCAAGCTGGGCCGCAACCAGCTGCGGGTGGCGATGTTCCCGGCGGTCGACCCGGCGGACGTCGAGTCACTGACGGCATGCATCGACTACGTGATCGAGAAGCTGTAACCCGACCCGCACGAGCTAGAGCATGACCGTGACCCGATGACACCCACTGGGTATCATCGGGTCATGCTCTATCGGACTCCGGCCCTCACGCCCGACGACCATGCGGTCCTGGCCGACGTCGACGCCATGCGTGAAGCACTGCGGCATCAGGTCCAGCAGACACCCACCAAGTGGACAGCCGACCTGCGCAAGACGCTGACCGCGCAGGCCATCGCGGGGTCGAACACCATCGAGGGCTACACCGTCGACCCTGTCGACGTCGAGGATCTGATCGACGGCGAACAGGAGGTCGCGGCCTCCGACGAGAACAAGGCGGAGACGCTCGCCTACCAGCACGCCATGACGTTCATCCAGTCGCTTCACGACGCTCAGGACTTCGTCTACGAGAAATCGCTGCTCAATGGGCTGCACTGGATGCTCCAGGGTCACCATCATCCCGACCGGCTCGCCGGCCAGTGGCGCCGGCGCGGTATCTGGATCAACGAACCGGGGGATCCGGCTTCTGCCGCCTACGTCGCCCCGGACGCGGATGCTCTGCCCGACCTGACAGCGGAACTGGTCGCCTGGCTCAACGAAGGGGACCTCGATGCGCATGTACTGATCCGCGCGGCGATGGCACATCTGAACCTGGTAAACGTCCATCCGTGGTCCGACGGAAACGGCCGCATGTCCCGGTGCCTGCAGACTCTCCTCATCGCACGCGGGGGCGCCCTGGCTCCTGAGTTCTCCTCCATCGAGGCCTGGCTCGGCAAACCGGGAAACACGTGGGAGTACTACAAGGTTCTCAAGCAGGTCGGCGGACGCGAGTGGTCCCCGGACCGCGACACCGCCGCCTGGATCAGATTCAACCTGCTCGCCTACCACCAGCAGACCCAGTCGGTACAGCACCGGATCGACCGCTCCACCCGCTGCTGGGTAGACCTGTCCGCGTACGCGGAACGCCATGGCGTTGACGAACGCCAGGTCACCGCCCTGCATGACGCTGCACTGGCGGGCCGTGTCCGCAGGGCGCGGTACCAGCGGGCCGAGAACCTCAGCAATCAGCAGGCGGTACGCGACATCCGCTTCCTTGTCGAGGCGAACTTGCTTGAGCCGGTGGGCAACACCAAGGCGCGTTATTACGTACCCGGGTCGCGCTTCCCCGAAGGGGTCCTGGACCAGGCGCGACGCCCGCTGCTCCTGACGGACCCGTACGAGGGATAGGCGGGCGGGGGTGGTTGGTGCGGGGAAGGGACGGCTGGGTGGGACGGGGGTAGGTGGTGCGGGTGGGGGGCCGCAGGCCGGTGGGTGGGTGGCATCCGTGCCCGGGAGTGAGCAGTGCGGGGAGGGGGCCGCCCGGTTGGTGATGATGGCGGCTCCGGGCCGGGCGTCAAGGGCGCTCCTCCGTCGCGTCGCTGCGCGATGGGCTGCGCCCACCCTTGACCCCCGTCCCTCCACCGCTACTGCTTGTTGAGGGGGCGGCCCCCGGAGCGGGGCCCCGGGAGCGCCTATCGGTTGGCCCCGGTCCGCTGCCGGCCGCAGGCCGGTGGGCGGTTGCGGGGCGCGGCAGGCCCGGGATGGGCCCGGCCCCGGCTTAGCGGCCACCGGGTGGTGGGTGGTGCGCGGTCGGCTCGGGCTGGGCCCGGCCCCGGCCAAGCGGCCGCAGGCCGGTGGGCAGGGCGTCGCCTTCTCGCGGGGGCTCGGCCCCGGCTCAGCGGCCGCAGGCCGGTGGGTGATTGTCGCCTGCGGCAGGCGGGGATGGACCTGGCCCCGGCTGTGCGGCCGTCAGGCCGGTGGAGCCGAGGTACGACTACATCTGTCGGCATGAGGGGTCCGCAGGGCCTCAATCCTGTCCGGTTTGCCGGGGTTTATGGCCCGCCTGCGGGCCCCCTCGGCCGCTTGGTGTCAACTCACCTCGGATTGGGCGTTGTCCCGGTGCAACAGGCGGCCGTCGGCCGCTAAGCCGAGCCGCGCAGCCCCCGAAGTGGCCGCGTGTCTTGCCCCATCTGCCGGGGTGAGGTCACCGACGAGAGCGCAGCCAGCGTCCCGACTCAGGTGGGGCCCCGCTCCCCGGGGCCGCCCGACACTCATCTGCACCAGCGGGACGGGGCGGACGGTCAAGGGGGGCCGTAGGCCATCGCGCAGCGACGCGACGCAGGAGCGCCCTTGACGGTCCGACCCGGCCCGCCATACTCACCAACCGGGCGGCCCCGGGTTTCGCCGCACAACCCTCGCCCCCGGGCACACCGCGCCCCGCTCCCCCCGCCTCAGTTCCGGCGCAGCAGCCGCTTCAGGGCCAGTACGAGCACCGCCGCCGCCCCGATGGCGAGCGCGCCGACGGTGAGGTTCTGGCCGTTCCCGTCGGCCGACGCGCCGCCCCCGTCGCCGGACGGCGGCGAACCGCCGTCCTTCGCGGGCGCCTTGTCACCGGCCGGTCCGGCGCCCTCCACCGCGACCCGCACCACCCGGCTGGTCGCGCCCTCCGAGCCGAACATCAGGGCCGTACCGTCCGCCGTGTACGAGACGGACTCCGACTGGCCCTGCAGCGGGGCGGCCACCCGCTCGCCGTCGCCGAGCGAACCGGCGGCGCCGAGCGAGCCGCCGCCCGGCCACGCGTACATGCGGGCGCTGAAGTAGCCGCGCAGCACGAGCCGCTTTCCGTCCGGGGAGAAGGCTCCGTCGGTCACCCACGGCACGTCCGCGACCCGGCGGAAGGTGTTGGAGCCCGAGGCGGTCAGCGCGGCCGGCCCTTCGTACAGGCCGCCGTTCTCCTCGCTCTTGCTGGCGATGTAGACCCGGCCCGTCTTCGGGTGGACCATCAGCGCCTCGGCGTTGCGCGCCCCGTCGGCGTACCGGACGGTGAACTGGGTGGCCCGCACCGTCGCGTCGCGCAACACCTTCGGCTCCGGGAAGCGGTAGATCCACACGTGGTCCCAGGACCCACCGAGGTTGTCCCCTATGTCGCCGACGTACACCTGCCCGTCGGGCCCCACCGAGATCCCCTCGACGTCGCGCGGCGTGCCCACGCCCGTCAGGGTGACCCTCGCGACCGTACGGCCCGTCTTCGAGTCGACGGCGTAGACGTACGGGCCGTCGTCGCTGTCGTTGTGGGTCCAGTACACGCCGGGGTGGGCGCGGCTGGCGGCCAGGCCGCTGGACTCGGTGATCCGCGGGTCCTCGATGGTGAAGGAGTCGTCGGCCGCCGCGGCCGGACCCGCCGTCACGAGCACGACGGCCAGCGCGGCGACAGCACCTGACACACCCAGAAACGAACGCATGCCCCAAGCCTGCCACCCCGCCCGCGTGTTCAGCGTCACAGCGCGGGCCCCGCGCGTGATCGGCCATGATGACCGGATGCGTTTCATGTTCGTCGGCGACTCCATGACCATCGGACGCGCCGGCGACTACACCTGGCGCTACCGGATGTGGCAGCACCTGTGCGCGTCCTTCGGTGGCCCGTTCGAGATCGTCGGTCCGCGCACCGCGGTGTACGACGCCTCCGCCGACGCCCCCGTCTCGCACCACTACGCCGACCCCGGCTTCCCGGAGCACGCCCGCCGGCACCTGGCGGGCTGGGGCGAGGGTTGGCAGCACACGGCGCCGGTCATCGGCGACGCGGTGGCGAGCGCGCAGGCGGACATCCTCCTCGTCTCGCTCGGCCTGATCGACCTCGGCTTCTACACGGACAGCACCGAGACGGCCGCCAACGCCCGCCGTTTCATCACCGCGGCCCGCGCGGCGAACCCGCACATCCGCGCCGTACTCCTGCCGGTGATACCGAACATACGGGCCGAGTCCGACGCGCCCTTCGCCGCCGAGTGCGACCGCTTCAACGTGCTGCTCGCCAAGGCCGTCGCCGACCTCGACAGCCCCTCCTCGCCGCTGCTGCTGGCGTCGCGTCCGGAGGCGTACGACATCCACCGCGACACGTACGACGGCACGCACCCCAACGCCTCCGGCGAACACCGCCTGGCGGGCGCCTTCGCCGACGCGCTGCACCAGGCGTGGGGCGTGGGCGGGCCGTACCACCGGGCCGCCGCATAGGTGCTGTCCGGGCCGAACGGCCCCGCGTGTCCTGGTCACCGTGCGTATCGTGGTACTGCGCGGCTGCATGCGATCACGCGGCAGCGGGGAGGAGCGCCACGATGACCGTCGCAGAGACCGACAGGATCGACATGGCCGACAGCAGCGACGAGCTCACTCTGGACACGATGTTCGAGTGGCTTGAGCGGATGCCCGTCCCCGAGGGATTCAAGGCGGAAATCGTCGAGGGGGCCATCCACATGTCGCCGCAGCGGGACGTCCACTGGGAGATCATCCGCCGGATGGTGCGAGCCCTCGAAGACCGGTTCGGCATGGGTGTGAAGGTGATGTCGGATGTGCGCATCGACTTTCCCGGCCGGCTGAACGGGTTCGCCCCGGATGTCGCGAAGCTCGGCGACCGCGCCGAAAAGAACGCCAAGGGCCGCTGGCGCTACCAGGACGTCGAGTTTGTGGCCGAGGTCATCTCCAAGGACACCGCTGTCAACGACTACGGCCCGAAGAAGGCCGCCTATGCGACCGCCGAGATCCCCGTCTACCTCATCGCCGATCCATATGTGGGCAAGTGCCACGTCTACACCCAGCCCAAGGACGGGGATTACGGCACCGAGCTGAAGGTGAGCTTCGGCGTCGAGATCGACCTCACCGGAACGGTCGTCGGTCTCACCCTCAAGACCGACGACTTCCCCCGCGACTGACCCCGCGGGGCGCCCTTGCCTGGAGCGCGCTCCAGCGAGTTGGCTGTGTACTCATGAAGTACACGCAGCTCGGACGCACAGGACTCAAGGTCAGCCGGCTCGTCCTCGGGACGATGAACTTCGGTCCCCAGACCGACGAGGCCGCAAGTCACGCGATCATGGACGCCGCGCTCGGCGCGGGCATCAACTTCGTCGACACCGCCAATGTCTATGGCTGGGGCGACGACAAGGGCCGTACCGAGGAGATCATCGGCTCCTGGTTCGACCAGGGCAGCGGCCGCCGCGACAAGGTCGTGCTCGCCACCAAGGTGTACGGGAACATGGCCGCCGACGGCGAGGTCTGGCCCAACCACGACCGGCTCTCCGCCCTCAACATCCGCCGGGCCGTCGAGGCGAGCCTCAAGCGGCTGCGGACGGACTACATCGACGTCTACCAGTTCCACCACATCGACCGCCGCACGCCGTTCGAGGAGATCTGGCAGGCGATCGACGTACTGATCCAGCAAGGCAAGATCCTCTACGCGGGGTCGAGCAACTTCCCCGGTTACAAGATCGCCCAGGCCAACGAGGCCGCCGCCCGCCGCGGTTCGGTCGGCCTGATCAGCGAGCAGTGCCTGTACAACCTGGCCGAGCGGCGCGCCGAGATGGAGGTCATCCCGGCCGCGCAGGAGTACGGCCTCGGGGTCATCCCGTGGTCACCGCTGCACGGCGGGCTGCTCGGTGGCGTGATCAAGAAGGAGAACGAGGGGAAGCGGCGGGCCTCCGGCCGCTCGGCGGACGCGCTGGCGAACACCTCGGTCCGCGCACAGGTTCAGTCGTACGAGGACCTGCTCGACAAGCACGGTCTGGAGCCCGGCGAGGTGGCCCTGGCCTGGCTGCTCACCCGCCCCGGGGTGACGGGCCCGATCGTCGGACCGCGTACGGCGGACCAGCTGGCGTCGGCGCTGCGCGCGGCGGAGCTGGAGCTGTCGGACGAGGTGCTGTCGTCGCTGGACGAGATCTTCCCGGGACCGGGCCCTTCCCCGGAGGCGTTCGCCTGGTGACCAGCCCTGGTGACCGCGCTGGTGACCGCCTGGTGATCGTCGTACGGCCGCGGCGGGCAGGGGCAGCCGGCCGGCTACCCGACCGCGGCCGCCACGGCGATCACGGCGAACATCAGCACGAGCACACCGGCCATGATCCGGTTCCTGGTCTTGGGGTCCACCCGTTGAGCGTAACCGCCGTGCGACGGCCGCGGGGGGGGGGGGGGGGGGGGGGGGGGGGGGGGGGGGGGGGGGGGGGGGGGGGGGGGGGGGGGGGGGGGG